>NZ_JBFAET010000118.1:4948-29107 GCF_040642095.1 Streptomyces sp. NPDC020362 | reverse complement strand
GGCGGGCAGCGGGGTGGGGCGGTGGCCGGCACCGGGGACTGGCGGGCACCGGGGTGTGGCGGTCGACGGCACCGGGGACTGGCGGGCACCGGTGCCTGGCGGTCGACGGCACCAGGGCTTGGCGGGCGACGGCAGCAGGGACCGGTGGGCGACGGCACCCACGCTCGGTGGGCGACGGCGCAAGCGACTGGCGGGTGACGGCACCCACGGCTCGGTGGGTGACGGGACCGCGGCCCGGTGGGTGACGGCGTCGCGACTCGGCGCCGGTCTCCCGGCTGCCGCCTGCTACACGACCATCGGGCGGTCGGACGGCGATATCGGCGCCGGCAACCGTGAACTTCCCGTCAGGTACCGGTCCACGGCTGCCGCCACCGCCCGCCCCTCCGCGATCGCCCACACAATGAGCGACTGACCGCGAGCCGCGTCCCCGGCGGCGAACACGCCGGCGACGTTGGTCGCGAAGCCGCCGTCGCGGGCGATCGTGCCGCGCGGCTCCATCATCAGCCCCAGCTGATCGACGAGCCCGTCCTCCCGGTCGGGCCCGGAGAAGCCGAGCGCGAGCAGCACCAGGTCGGCGGGCAGCGTCCGCCCGGTGCCCTGCACCGGCTGCCGTCGCTCGTCCACCTCGACCAGGTGCAGAGACCGCACATGCCCGCTGTCGTCCCCGTCGAAGCGGAGCGTGGACGCCGCGAACAGCCGCGCGTCCGCGTCCGCCGCCGGAGCCGTCCGCAGGTCCCGTGCCTCCTCGTGCGCGGCCGACAGCCGGTAGACCTTCGGGTACGTCGGCCACGGCTCGATGTCCTCGTCGCGCCCCGCACCCGGCTGTGCGTAGATGTCCAGCTGGGTCACGGACGCGGCCCCCTCGCGCACCGCCGTACCCAGACAGTCGGCCCCGGTGTCCCCGCCACCCACGATCACCACATGCCGGCCGGCCGCGGACAGCGGCGAGATCTCCAGATCCCCCTCGCACACCCGGTTGGCCAGCGGCAGGTACTCCATCGCCTGGTGTATTCCGTCCAACTCCCGGCCGGGCACCTGAAGTTCCCGCCAAGCCGTCGCACCCGTGGCCAGCACCACCGCGTCGTAGCGCGTTCGCAGATCCGCAGCCGGAACATCCCGCCCGACCGCCGTCGACGTGCGGAATTTCGTCCCCTCGGCCCGCATCTGCTCCAGCCGCCGCTCCAGATGCCGCTTCTCCATCTTGAACGCGGGGATGCCGTAGCGCATCAGCCCCCCGATCCTGTCGTCCTTCTCGTACACGGCGACGGTGTGCCCCGCCCGGGTCAGCTGCTGCGCCGCGGCGAGCCCGGTCGGCCCCGAGCCGATCACCGCGACGGTCTTCCCCGAGAGCCGATCCGGGGGCCGCGGTGGGACGAAACCTTCCTCCCAGGCCCGGTCGGCGATCGCGCACTCTACGTTCTTGATCGTGACGGCCGGCTGGTTGATCGCGAGCACGCACCCGGCCTCACAGGGCGCCGGACACAGCCGTCCGGTGTACTCGGGGAAGTTGTTCGTCGCGTGCAGCCGGTCGCTCGCCGCCCGCCAGTCCTCACGGGAGACCAGGTCGTTCCACTCCGGGATCAGGTTGCCCAGCGGGCAGGCGTCGTGACAGAAGGGGATGCCGCAGTCCATGCAGCGGTCGGCCTGCTTGCTGACGATGGGCAGCAGTGCTCCCGGGACGTAGACCTCGTCCCAGTCCCGGACCCGTTCCTCGACGGGCCGCCGCGGCCACTCCTGGCGCGGCGTGGTCATGAACCCCTTGGGATCGGCCATGGTCGTCTTCCTCGCGTACGTGTACCGGGAGGTACTGGGTGTACGACGGGCCGTGCCTCATCGGGCGGCACTCTTTCGGCCACGATACGTCCGAGCCGACACCCGCGCAGAGGGGCGGGACAGCGCTTGCCGATGGACTTTTCCCAGCGTGGGACCGACGGGCCCGACGATCCTCCGTAACGGGCTCGACGATCCCCGCAGGGGATGTTCAGGCCAGGGCCAGCACGTACACGACGGCGGCCGTGGCGGAGGCGGCCGTGCGGACGTGGTTCCAGAACGTCCACTCACGCACATATACCGGCCAGTACACCGCGGCCTCCGGGCTGCCGGGGGCCAGCCCGGCCAGCCTGTCGTTGCGGGGCACGTTCGCGACCACGGTCAGTCCGAAGGAGCCGAGCAGGTACAGCGCGCTGCCGAGCAGCAGCTCCGTCTTCCCGCCGTCCGGCCAGACCACGAAGGTCACCACCGCGATCACCGCGCACAGCACCGCCGAACCGGTGAACACCAGCATGAAGGCGGGCCGCACGGCGGCCACGTTGATCGCCTTCATCGCGGCGACGCCCTGCGCGGGCGGCAGCGCGGCCAGGCCCCGCATCACGAACGTCGAGAATCCGCAGAAGACACCGGCCACCAGCCCGGTGCCCAGCACACCCAGCACGATCAGCACGAAAAACGGCCCGCCGATCACGATCACACCCCACTCCCGCACCGTCCCGGGCCGATGCCCGGCGTCAGCCTTTCTTCCAGTGAAGGCGCAGGGCGGCCGCCCCACCATGGCTGAACGGCGCGGCGCCATGCGCGAGCGTCCAGGTCCTGTACCCGGCCCGGCCGGATGAAATCCGTCAGCCGACGTCGGCCGCCTCGCCCCACGCCCGCAGCACGCTCTCCACGGTCCCCGCGATCCGCCGCCGCGCCTCGTACCTCGGCACCCCCCTCATCAGCAGCTGGTCGTACGGCGTGTCGACATGCCGTATCCCTGCCACGACGGCGGAGATCACCGCCCCCTCCGACAGCGCCCGCCCGGCCGCGCTGCGCCCGACCCGTCCACTGCCCCGCACGGACGCGTGCGCCGCGACGGCCCGGGCCCGCTCGTGCGGACAGCCGGGAAAGAGCCTGAGGATCTCCGCCGCGAACGCCGCCGCGAACTGCTCGTCCTCCGCCGCCCTGCGCCGCGCGTCCCGCGCTCTGCGCCGACGCCTGGCCTCGGCGTCCGCCAGGCACCGCGCCTCGGCCCGGGCCAGCGCCGGGTCCTCCACGAGTACACCCTGCCGTTCGTAGCGGCTCTTGCGCCGGTTGAACCGCACCACGACCACCGACAGCGTGCTCTCCTGACGAGCCCTGCGTGTGAGCGCCGTGTCACCACGCGGCAGGAACACCAGATGTCCCAGGTCGGCGCAGACGAGGCAGCGTGGCGCCCCGTCCTCCAGCACGAGCAGCGACAACGGCCCGCGGCGACAGCCGGCACAGCGCTTGCTCCGCAGGGGCTGGACGACGACAAGTCCAGCGGGAAGAAGGGGGGTTGCATAGCGCGCCATACGTCCTTCTTTCCCCGTCACGGCCCCCGGCTCCCACGCCGGCCCGCCCCGCCTCCTCATCGATCCCCGAGTACAACGACCAGACCGCCCCGTCGCCCAGGCCGCCCCGTCGACCCGGTCGTCCGTCGGGCAGACCGTCCGTAGGGCGGCCGCTTCCCTCCGAAGAGGCAGCGGCGGTCGTCCGTGGGTGAGGCAGCGGTCCGCCGAAGAGGCAGCGGCCCGTCGGTGAGTCAGCGGCCCGTCGGCGGTCCGTCTGGCGCCACGGATCTACCTGGCCGGGGATCCGCCCGGCAACCCCGGTCCGGAGTCCTTGGGGCCGCCGTTTCCGCGGCCGCAGCAGGACCCTCCTGTCGTCGCCCACCGACCCCACCCGGCATCATGGGCGCTGTGCGACTGGAAGCGATCACCTGGGACCGGCTCGCCGAGCAGCTGGTCGACCGGCTGCTCGCGCTGGAGCCGGCCGACGGGAGTGCCTGGCCCCGCGTCGGATTCGACGGTGCACCGGCCGCCCGCCCGGGCGACCTTGCGAAGCGCATAGCCGAGGCGCTGCGTGTGCGGGGCAGACCCTCGCTGGTCGTCGGTACCGAGGGTTTCCTGCGCCCCGCCTCGCTCCGCCTGGAGCACGGGCGACGGGACGCGGAGTCGTACTACAGCGGCTGGTTCGACACGGGCGCCCTGTGGCGGGAGGTCTTCGGCCCGCTCGATCCCGGAGGCAGCGGCCGCGTCCTGCCCGACCTGTGGGACCCGGCCACCGACCGTGCCACCCGCAGTCCGTACGTCCAACTCCCGTCAGACGGAGTCCTGCTGCTCCATGGCCCCCTCCTCCTGCGCCACTGGTTCCCGTTCGACCTGACCGTCCATGTCCTCCTCTCCCCGGGCGCTCTGCGCCGCCGCACGCCGGAGGCCGACCACTGGACCCTGCCCGTCTTCGAGCGCTACGAGGCGGAGACCGACCCGGCCGGCACGGCCGACGTCCTCGTACGCGCCGACGATCCACGGCACCCCGCCTGGAACGGCTGATCCGAAGGACCCGTCGGGCCCTGCCCGGACCAGCCCGGCGGCTGTGCGTCAGAGCCAGCCGTTGCGCCTGAAGCCCCGGTAGAGCACGAGGCAGGCCGCCGCCATCACGCCCATGACGAGCGGATAGCCGAACCGCCAGTGCAGCTCCGGCATGTGGTCGAAGTTCATGCCGTAGACCCCGCACACCATCGTCGGCACCGCGATCACCGCCGCCCAGGCCGTGATCTTCCGCATGTCCTCGTTCTGCGCGACCGTCACCTGCGCGAGGTGTGCCTGCAGGATGGAGTTGAGCAGTTCGTCGAACGCGGCTATCTGCTCCTTGGCCCGCATCAGATGGTCGAGCACGTCCCTGAAATAGGCCTGTATCTCCGGGTCGACCACCCGTATCGGCCGGGTGGCCAGATCCTCCACCGGGCGGGCGAGCGGCACCACCGCCCGCTTCAGTTCGAGGAGTTCACGCTTCATCTGGTAGATGCGTCCCGGGTCGGCCCGTGCCCCGTTCTCCGAGAACACGTCCGTCTCGACCTGGTCGATGTCGGCCTGGACCGCGTCCGTGACGTTCAGATAGTCGTCCACGACATGGTCGGCGATCGCGTGCAGCACCGCCGCCGGCCCCTTGGCGAGCTGCTGCTTGTCCGCCTCCAGTTCCTCGCGCAGCGGGCCCAGGGAGCCGTGCCGCCCGTGCCGTACCGTGATGACGAAGTCCTCGCCTATGAACACCATGATCTCGCCGGTGTCGACCACCTCGCTGGTCGCCGTCAGCTGTTCGTGCTCCACGTAGCAGACGGTCTTGAACACCGCGAAGAGCGTCTCCCCGTAGCGCTCCACCTTGGGGCGCTGATGGGCCTCCACCGCGTCCTCCACCGCCAGCGGGTGCAGGTCGAACAACTCGGCGATGCCCGCGAACTCACGGTCCGTCGGCTCGTGCAGTCCCAGCCAGACGAAGCCCTCGCCGGTCTTGCGCACCTTTTCCAGGGCATCCACCAGGTCGGTGCACCCCGGCACCCGGGCCCCGTCCTGGTACGTGACGCAGTTCACCACCGAGGAGCCCAGCGGTGACCTGGCGGGATGGCTCAGGTCCACGCGCGGCCGCCGCCGGGCCAGCCGCGCCACCTTGCGCAGGCCGCCGACCCTGCCCAGCCCCGTGACCTTCCGCAGATTCCCTGCCATGGACATCTGGATCTCCTCGCGTGGATCTCCCCTGTGCAACGCTTTCGCGCCTTGACCGGCAAGTGTGCCAGTCCGGCGCAAAAGGCGAGTAAGCCTGTGGGAATGACCTGTTCCGCTTTGTTCCCGCCTGTGGACAGCCCGCCGTTCCGGACAACCGGGGCAACTGGGATAGTCGCGGTATGGCGCAATCCGACGGGTATCTCCTGGACAACCGGCAGACCGAGGCGGCCCAGCGCTTCGACGCCTTCGCCTCCCTCTTCGATCCCACGACCTTCCGGCATCTGGAGGCGCTCGGGCTCGGACCGGGCCGGCACTGCTGGGAGGTCGGGGCCGGCGGAACCTCGGTCGTCTCCTGGCTCGCAGAGAAGGTCGGTCCTGCCGGCAGAGTCCTCGCGACCGACCTCGACACCTCGCTGCTCACCGCCGTGGCCCGTCCTCCGGTCGAGGCGCGCGTCCACGACGTGGGCGCGCAGGAGCCGCCGGGCGAGGGCTTCGACCTGGTGCACGCCCGGCTGGTCCTCGTCCATGTCCCGGACCGGGCAAGGGCCCTGAACTCCATGATCGACGCACTGCGGCCCGGCGGATGGCTGCTGATCGAGGACGCCGACCCGGCCCTCCAGCCCCTGATCTGCCCCGACGAGTACGGCCCCGAGCAGCGGCTCGCCAACCGGCTGCGCCAGGGCTTCCGCAAGCTGCTCGCCGACCGCGGCGCCGACCTGTCGTACGGCCGCAAGCTTCCCCGTCTGCTCCGCGAGGCCGGGTTGCGCGAGGTGGAGGCCGACGCCTACTTCCCCGTGACCTCGCCCGCCTGCACCGCTCTGGAGGCCGCCACGGTCCGGCAGATCCGCGACGGGCTCGTGACCGCGGACCTCGCCACCGACGAGGACATCGACCGGCACCTGGCCAACGTGGAGGCGGGCGGCATGGACCTCGTCACCGCACCGATGATCTCGGCCTGGGGCCGCAAGGCCTAGAGGGCTGTGTCCGGCGACCCGGGCGGCGTCCGGCGGGGTGGCGTCCGGCTGTCCGGGCGGGTGCGTCCGGCGGTGATTCCGTGCGCCGGCCCGGCCGCAGATGGCCGGGTGCGGGCCCCTCTCCGACTCGCGGAACCGCCGTGGCGTGACGATCAGCTGCCGATGCCCCGGTGTGGTGGTCTGCCACCCAGCCGTTCCACCGCCCGCGCACCCGCCTCGCACCCCCGCGCCGCCGCCTCCCGCGGATCCCCGCCCGTGACCAGGGCGGCGAGGAACGCGCCGGTGAACGCGTCGCCGGCGCCCGTGGTGTCGACGGGCGTCGCCGCCGCTGCCGGAACCCGGGCGACGACGCTCCCGGAGCAGGCCACCAGCGCCCCGTCCCCACCCGACTTGGCCACCACCAACGGCACCAGCCGGCTCAACTCGGCCGCCGCGTCAGCCCAGTCGGCCAGACCCGTCAGCAGGCATGCCTCGTCCCGGCTGGGCAGCAGCACATCCAGCCCGTCCGCGAACGCCAGGAAACGGTCCACCCCGAGCGTCATGAGAAAACCCGCCGACGCCGGATCCAGGCTGACCGGCACGCCACGCGCGCGTGCCGCCGCAAGGGCCATCTCGGCGAGCGCCCGGCTCGGCTCCGAGAACAGCAGATAGCCCGACAGGTGCAGCCGGGCGACCCCGTCGAGCAACTCGTCCGACCAGTCGGCCGGTTCGAGCCTCAGGGACGCCCCGCTGTCCGTGAGGAATGTCCGCTCGGCCGCCGCGCCCGCGTCGACGAGACAGACCACCGTCCCGGTGGCCGCGTCCGGGTCGACCACCAGCCGGGGCCTGACTCCGGCCGCCACCAGCTCCCGCTCGTGCCACTCCGCCGCGTCCGTGCCCACCCTTCCCAGCAGCCGTACCTGTGCACAGCCCGCGTGGGCCGCCCAGCAGGCCACGTTGGCGCCCGCACCACCCGGCAGGGTCCGGACCGAGGCGGCCGTGTCGGTGCCGGCCGCGAGCGGCCCCCGGTGCCGGGCGACGACGTCCGTGACGACGTCCCCGACGACCAGCAGCGTTCCGTCCCGGTACGCGGTCACCCCCTGGTCCACGCTGCGGCGATCCGGGCCGCCAGCTGCACATTGCCGCGCACGGCGGCCAGATTGGCCTCCAGTGAGGCGCCGGCCGTGTGCCGGACCAGGAAGTCGAGCAGGAACGGTGTGACCGCCTGGCCGGTGATCCCCTGCTCCTCCAGGGCACGCAGCGCGTCGGCGAGCACGCGCGCGTGCAGGTCGGGATCGAGCTGCTGCTCCTGGGGCACGGGGTTGGCCACGATCAGCGCCGACTGCGCCGCGCCGAGCGCGTCCTGCGCCCGCATGACGTCCGCGACCTGCTCCGGGCTCTGCAGCGTCCAGTCGACCGGATGTCCTGAGTCGGACAGGTAGAAGCCGGGAAACCGGTCGGTGCGGTATCCGGCGACCGTCACGCCCAGTGTCTCCAGTCGCTGCAGGGTCGCCGGCACGTCCAGGATCGACTTCACCCCCGCGCACACCACCGTGATCCGCGTCCGTGCCAGCAGGCCCAGATCGGCCGACTCGTCCTGCGTCACCGTCCACTCCCGGTGCACACCGCCCAGCCCGCCCGTGGCGAACACCCGGACGCCCGCCAGGGCCGCCAGCTGCGCCGTTGCCGACACCGTGGTGGCCCCGCTCACCCCCGCCGCCACGGCCATCGGCAGGTCACGGTGGCCCAGCTTGCGGATGCCGTCCTCGTTCGCGACCCGCTCCAGCTGCTCCTTGTCGAGGCCGACCCGCGGGCGCCCGTCCAGTACGGCGATGGTCGCGGGTACCGCGCCCTCCTGCCGCACCACGTCCTCCAGCTCCAGCGCCACCTGGAGATTGCGCGGACGCGGCAGCCCGTGGGCGATGATGGTGGACTCCAGGGCCACCACCGGTCGCCGTGCGTCGATCGCTGCCCGGACTTCTTCCGACACCACCACCACGCGCCCGCCTCCTGTCCGTCGGTCCTTCCTCATCTCTGGCGGGCGGCACGCCCGGCTAAACGCTTGCGGTCTGTGGGGGACACCACCAGCCTGGGCCGCATGACGAACCACACCACGCGTCTCGACCACGTCGTCCTGTGGGTGTCCGACCCGGTTGCGGCGGCCGGCTTCTACGAGAACGCCGTCGGGCTGGAGCCCCTGAGGGTCGCCGAGTTCACCGAGGGAAAGGTGTCGTTCCCCTCCATGCGCGTCAACGAGGAGACCATCCTCGACCTCGCGCCGCGCAGTCTCGCGGAGCGCATGAACATGCTCCCGGGCTCCGCGGACAGCGCCGGCCACCCCGTCAACCACGTCTGCCTGTCGTTGCCGTCCGCCCACTTCGACGCCCTGCTAGCCCGCCTGAAGGCGCTCGGCGTCCCCATGACCGACATCGGCCACGACTCCTTCGGCGCCCGCGGGAAGGCCGTCCGCAGCTTCTATTTCCGGGACCCTGACGGCAACGTCTTCGAGGCCCGGCACTACGCGTAGCGCCGTTCTCAGAACAGCGGCTCGGGCAGCACGCCCTCCAGGGCGAGCAGCTTCCGCTTGGTCTCCAGGCCACCCCCGAAGCCACCGATGCCGCCGTCGCTCTCCACCACCCGGTGGCACGGCACCACGAGCGGCAGTGGGTTGGAGCCCATCGCCGTGCCCACCGCCTGGGCCCCGCCCGGCTGCCCGACCCGGCCGGCCAGATCGCCGTACCCGACCACGGTGCCGTACGGGACGCCGGAGGCCAGCTCGCGCAGCACCTGTCGGTTGAAGCCCGAGATCAGCGACCAGTCCAGGGGCAGGTCGAAGTCGTGGCGCCCGGCCGCGAAGTACTCCTCGACCTGCCGTATCGCCTCGGCCAGCAGGGGCGAGTCCGGCTCCTCGGCGGGGTCGGTGCCCAGCCGGGACGCCAGCCGCTCCAGTGCCCGGTCGCGCACCGCGTCCGTGGCGTGGAAGACGACGTTGACCAGTCCCTCGCGCGTCGCCGCCAGCATCAGCGGGCCGATGCCGGTGTCCATGACGGCCCACACGACCCGCGCCTCGTCCTGCCCATGGCTGTCCATGCGCCCACGGTACGACCCGCCACTGACAATGCCCGCCG
Organism: Streptomyces sp. NPDC020362; assembly: GCF_040642095.1. Lineage (NCBI taxonomy): Bacteria > Bacillati > Actinomycetota > Actinomycetes > Kitasatosporales > Streptomycetaceae > Streptomyces > Streptomyces sp. NPDC020362. The sequence continues at coordinate 19,528 of NZ_JBFAET010000118.1, read as the reverse complement.
CGCGCTCATTCCGACTCCAACGCCGCCCGGACCACATCGGGCTTGTTGGTGATGAGTCCGTCGACTCCGTAGCCCGTGACCGTCCGGGCGGCGGCCGCGTCGTTCACCGTCCAGGCGAACACGCCGAGCGGCCTGCCGTGCGGTCCCTGGACGGCGTGCACCGCGCAGACGTAGACCTTGGAGATCGAGCTGTACGACGGATTGATCAGGTCGATGAAGCGCGCGTACTGCTGCAGCTCCGCCACGGAGGGCTTGCCGAGGTAGGCGGTGGTCAGCGCCGGTTTCAGCTCGTGGACGGTGCGCACGCTGTCGGCGCTGAAGCTCTGCACGATCAGCCGTTCCAGGTGCTGCCGGTCCAGCCAGCCCTCGTTGCCGAGGAGCTTCAGGGTCTGCTGCTCGATGCCGGGGTACAGCTCCGGGTTCTTGATCTCCAGGAGCAGATTCTCGTGATTGTGCTCGACCCGGCCCATGTACTGCGTGAGGGTCGGCACGCGCGTGCCCCTGTAGGCGGACGAGAACCAGCTGCCGGCGTCGAGCCGGGCGATCTCGGCGGCGGTGAAGTCCTTCACCTTCCAGGGCGCCCGGCCCGGGAAGACGTCCTTCACATTCGTGGTGCGCTCCAGGCTGTCGTCGTGGATGACGACCAGTTCGCCGTCCTTGGTGCGCTGCACGTCGTTCTCGACCCAGGAGAAGCCCAGCTTCGCCGCCTTGTCGATGGAGGCCAGTGTGTTCTCCGGCGCGTAGGCCGAAGCCCCGCGGTGGGCGATCACGGTGGGCACGCCGGACTCGCCCGCCCGGGCGACGGGTGTGGGACTCAGCAGGGCGGCCGTCCCCAGGACCGCCGCGGCGATGGCGGCGGCTACGCGCGCGTGCATGCGTACTCCTCGCGTCGAGCGAATACCGACAGCACCAGCTTGACAGCAGAGAGTCAACGGTACCCGGGCGCAGGACGGCCACACAGTGAATGGAATTGTCCAGGTCCGCTCACGGGTGCCGCACAAGTGGGGCAGGGCCGTGTTTCTTTGCCGGAAAATCGTTCGACCATTCCGGTGGGGGTCATACTCTCTGCGTCAACCCTGGCCGCCCCCGCGGTCCTGGGACGGGGGCGCATTTCAGATATTCCGGGACGCAACAGGGCGGAAGGGCAGCCGCGCATGCAGGGCACGGTCGACGGATTCAGCTACGGGGCCGTCACCCCGGTGGTGGCCTTTCTGATGGCCTGCCTGGGTGGCGCCCTCGGCCTGCGCTGCACGACCCGGTCCCTGCTGGTCACACACTCCCGGCGGCCCGCCTGGCTGGCCCTCGGCTCGGCCGCGATCGGCTCCGGCATATGGACCATGCACTTCGTCGCCATGATGGGCTTCACCATCAAGGAGACGCCGATCCACTACGACGAGCCGATCACCTACGCGAGTCTCGGCCTCGCCATCGTCATGGTGGGTGTGGGGATCTTCATCGTCGGATACCGGGGTGCCACCGGCACCTCCCTGTTCACGGGTGGCACGATCACCGGTCTGGGCGTCGCCTCCATGCATTACCTCGGCATGGCGGGGATGCACTTCGACGGGCGGTTCACGTACAACACGTTCACCGTCGCCGTCTCCGTCGTCATAGCGGTGGTGGCCGCCACCGCCGCCCTGTGGGCGGCCGGACGCGTGCGCGGCTTCCTGTGGAGCGTCGGGGCGAGCCTCGTGATGGGTCTCGCCGTGAGCGGCATGCACTACACCGGCATGGCCGCCCTCGATGTCCACCTCCACGGCACCTCGGGCTCCGGCACCGTGGGCTCACCGGCCTCGGCGCTCGCGCCGATGCTGATCGGCCCGCTCGCCTTCCTGCTGCTCGCGGGCGTCGTCGTGGTGTTCGATCCGCTGATGATCATGGGCAGGCCGACCGCGACCGCCGTCGAGGACAAGCCGGGCGTCCCGGCCGCAGCCGTCGCCTCCCACCACGATCGTCACGCGTCGCTACACTCCGGTGCCCGGCCGGTCCGCCGCCCGGCGCACCACGAGTCCCGCACCCCGCAGAACCGCTGATCGGGACCCGTTGTCAGTGGGGGGTCGTACGGTGGTGACATGCGGCCCGTTTCCCACATCGAACGCACGGTGGCGCCCTTCGAGGTCGTCAGCTCCTACCAGCCCAGCGGCGACCAGCCGACGGCCATCGCCGAGCTGGCCAGGCGCATCGAGGCAGGTGAGAAGGACGTCGTCCTGCTCGGCGCGACCGGCACCGGCAAGTCCGCCACCACGGCGTGGATGATCGAGAAGCTCCAGCGCCCCACCCTGGTGATGGCACCGAACAAGACTCTGGCCGCCCAGCTGGCCAACGAGTTCCGCGAGCTCCTCCCGAACAACGCGGTCGAGTACTTCGTCTCGTACTACGACTACTACCAGCCCGAGGCCTACGTCCCGCAGTCGGACACCTACATCGAGAAGGACTCCTCGATCAACGAGGAGGTCGAGCGCCTGCGCCACTCGGCGACGAACTCGCTGCTCACACGCCGTGACGTCATCGTGGTCGCCTCGGTTTCCTGTATCTACGGCCTCGGTACTCCGCAGGAGTACGTGGACCGGATGGTCCAGCTCAGGGTCGGCGACGAGATCGACCGCGACGAGCTGCTGCGCCGCTTCGTCGACATCCAGTACACCCGTAACGACCTTGCCTTCACCCGGGGCACCTTCCGGGTCCGCGGCGACACCATCGAGATCTTCCCGGTCTACGAGGAGCTGGCCGTCCGTATCGAGATGTTCGGCGACGAGATCGAGGCGCTGTCCACGCTGCACCCGCTCACCGGCGAGATCATCAGCGACGACCAGCAGCTGTACGTCTTCCCCGCCTCCCACTACGTCGCAGGGCCCGAGCGCATGGAGCGGGCCGTCAACGACATCGAGAAGGAGCTGGGGGAGCGCCTCGCGGAGCTGGAGAAGCAGGGCAAGCTGCTGGAGGCCCAGCGCCTGCGGATGCGCACCACGTACGACATCGAGATGCTCCGCCAGATCGGCAGCTGCTCCGGCGTGGAGAACTACTCGATGCACTTCGACGGCCGCCTGCCCGGCTCCCCGCCCAACACGTTGATGGACTACTTCCCGGACGACTTCCTGCTCGTCATCGACGAGTCGCACGTCACCGTCCCGCAGATCGGGGCCATGTACGAGGGCGACGCGTCCCGCAAGCGCACGCTGGTCGATCACGGTTTCCGTCTGCCCTCCGCGCTGGACAACCGGCCCCTGAAGTGGGAGGAGTTCCAGGAACGCATCGGGCAGACGGTCTACCTGTCGGCCACTCCGGGCACCTACGAGCTGTCCCGCGGGGACGGTGTCGTCGAGCAGATCATCCGCCCCACCGGCCTCGTCGACCCGGAGGTCGTGGTCAAGCCCACCGAGGGGCAGATCGACGACCTGGTGCACGAGATCCGCAAGCGCACCGAGAAGGACGAGCGCGTCCTGGTCACCACACTCACCAAGAAGATGGCCGAGGACCTCACCGACTACTTCCTGGAACTCGGCATCCAGGTGCGCTACCTGCACAGCGACGTGGACACCCTGCGCCGCGTCGAGCTGCTGCGCGAGCTGCGCTCCGGCGAGTTCGACGTCCTGGTCGGCATCAACCTGCTGCGTGAGGGCCTGGACCTGCCCGAGGTGTCCCTGGTGGCGATCCTCGACGCCGACAAGGAGGGCTTCCTGCGCTCCGGGACCTCGCTGATCCAGACCATCGGCCGCGCGGCGCGCAACGTCTCCGGTCAGGTCCACATGTACGCCGACAAGATCACTCCGGCGATGGAGAAGGCCATCGAGGAGACCAACCGGCGCCGGGAGAAGCAGGTCGCCTACAACAAGGCCAACGGCATCGACCCGCAGCCGCTGCGCAAGAAGATCAACGACATCGTCGCGCAGATCGCCCGCGAGGAGGTCGACACCGAACAGCTGCTCGGCTCCGGCTACCGCAACCTGAAGGACGGCAAGGGCGCCAAGGCCCCTGTCCCGTCGCTCGGCGACAAGGCGGCCAAGGGGGCGAAGGCCGGCAAGGCCGCCAAGTCCGCCAAGGGCAAGGCGGGCGCCGCGGTGCCCACGGACCGTCCGGCGGCCGAACTCGCCGAGCAGATCGAGGAGATGACGGAGCGTATGCGCGCCGCCGCCGCCGAGCTGCAGTTCGAGATCGCCGCCCGGCTGCGCGACGAGGTCTCCGAGATGAAGAAGGAACTGCGCCAGATGCGGGAAGCGGGGCTTGCCTGACCCCTTGCAACCCTGCCGGACCTCGGCACTTGCGCCCAGTGTTGCAACACCGACACAAAGCGCGGGCCGGGGTTCGGCACTGTCGGTGCCCCTGCGTAGGGTTCTTGGCACCGCGCAGTGCGTGGCAACAGGGGAACACCGAGAGGGGAACCAGCCGTGTCCGTCAACTTGACCAAGGGTCAGGCCATCAGCCTGGAGAAGAAGGACGGGGCGACCCTGACCGCTGTCCGCATGGGTCTCGGCTGGCAGGCGGCGAAGCGGCGCGGCCTGTTCGGCTCGCGCACCCGCGAGATCGACCTGGACGCCTCCGCCGTGCTCTTCGCCGAGAAGCAGCCGGTCGACGTCGTCTTCTTCCGTCACCTGGTGAGCGACGACGGCTCCGTGCGCCACACCGGCGACAACCTCGTCGGCGGTGTCGGCCAGGGCGGCGACGACGAGGCCATCCTCGTGGACCTGCAGCGCATCCCGGTCCACATCGACCAGATCGTCTTCACCGTGAACTCCTTCACGGGCCAGACCTTCCAAGAGGTGGAGAACGCGTTCTGCCGCCTCGTCGACGAGACCAACGGCCAGGAGCTCGCCCGCTACACGCTCAACGGCGGCGGCGAGTACACCGCCCAGATCATGGCCAAGGTGCACCGGTCGGGCTCGGGTTGGGCGATGACCGCCTTGGGCACTCCGGCCAACGGCCGCACCTTCCAGGACCTGATGCCGGCGATCCTGCCGCACCTGTAGGAACCCCGCTCGCTCGGGCAGGCGGCGTACGACAACACGACACAGGGGGCGACGGCGATGACGGCCGAGCTGGTGCGGGGACAGAACCACCCGCTGTCCCAGGCCAGGCTGGAGATCCGGATCTCGGCCGCAGTGCCGGTCCTGGCGGGGGCCACGCTGGGCGACGAGCACGGCACCGTGCACGGCGCCCCCTGGGTGGCCCACCCCGGCGCCCCCGCCCTGCCCGGCATCGAAGTGTCCGTGCAGGCCGCCACCGGCCACCGGCTGGCCGTCGACCTGGATGCCCTGCCCGAGGCCGTTCACCGTGTCTGCGTGCTGCTCGCCCTGCCCGAGCGGCCGGGAGGCCCGCTCCGGTTCGGCGCGTTCGCCGCTCCGACGGCGGCGGTCACGGGCCTCGACGGCACCGGGATCGCCCGCTTCACCCTCACCGGCCTGGATGCCGAGTCGGCCGTCGTCGCCCTGGAGCTGTACCGCAGGCAGGGCGTCTGGAAGGTGCGCGCGGTGGGCCAGGGCTACGCGGGGGGTCTCGCCGCGCTTCTCGCCGACCAGGGCCTGACCGAGGCCGGCGAACTCGCGGCACACATCCAGGAGGCGGTGACACGGAGCCTGGCCCGAGCGATCCCGGCGCCGCCACCACAGCACGTCCCGGACGCCGCGGTACCCGCTCCGACGGAGTCGTACGGCACCCCCGACGCGCACGGCGCGCCGGTCTCCGGCAATCCGGTCGACTACACGCACCCGGGCCGCCGTGCGCACACCGCACCGCCCCCGCCGCCGCCCGCGACGGCTCCGGCTGCGGACGGTCAGCCCGCCCAGCCCGTGGCGGGTGACGCGGTGGGGTGGTCGATGGAGGAGCGGCTCTACAACCAGGTCTGGGGCATGTTCGAGGACCTGGCCCGCACCACGGCCGCATACCGCAGCGCCGTCGACTTCGCCGGCTCCCGTCTGGAGAAGGAGCTCGACCAGGTCCTCACCGACCCGCGCGGCCGGCTCGGCACGGCGGGGGACACCGCTCGCGAGGCGGCCCACGCCCGGCACTCCCAGCTGGTCGACCAGGCCCGGGCGGCACTCGACCGGGACCTCGCCCAGCTCACCGCCGAGTCCGGGGTGGTCGAACCCGCACTGCCGTCGGCCTTCGCCCGCTGGGACAACCCTGTCTGGCACGGCTACCGCGTACCGGCCGAGCCGCCGATGGCCCTGCGGCTCGGCGATCTCCATCTCCCCGAGAGCGTCCCGCTCCGTATCCCCCTGCTGGTCAGACTGCCGCTGGAGCGGGGTCTGTGGATCGACAGCGGTCCCGCGGCAGAATCCGACGACACCGTTGTGGACCCGGCCGAGCTGCGCCGGCTCGCCATGGAGGTCGCGGTGGCGCTTGCCGCCCGGCTGCTCGCCGTTCACCCGGCGGGGGACTTCGCCGTGCAGGTCATCGATCCGGCTGGTGCCGGCGCCCTGGCGCTCCAGCCGCTGATCGGCGCCGGGGCCCTGACGGCGCCGCCCGCGGCCGGTGCGGTCGGAGTGGCGGAGGTGCTGGGGCGGCTCACCCAGCAGGTCGACCTGATGCAGATGGCCGTCCGGGGCGGCGCGGCCGAGTCGCTGCCGCCCGGCGTAGGCACCGCACAGCAGCTGCTGATCGTCAACGACTTCCCGCACGGCTTCGACGACCGGGCCGTGACCCAGCTGCGCTATCTCGCCGACGAGGGTCCCGCCGTAGGCGTCCACCTGGTGATGGTCGCGGATCGCGAGGACGCCGAGGCGTACGGGCCGTTGCTCGACCCGCTGTGGCGTTCGCTCATGCGACTCACCCCCGTACCCGGCGATCACCTGGCCGACCCCTGGGTCGGCCATGCCTGGACGTATGAACCCTCACTGGTGCCGCCCGGTAGCGGCATCCTGCAGCAGGTGCTCGCCGAGGTGACGGCAGCTCGCACCAAGTATAAGTAAAGCGCCCCTGATCAGCGATTTTGGGATTTCCTTTACCGGACACTTTACCTTTTCTTGGCTATTGGGGTATGGTCTTCCGTACGGAGGGGAGTACTCCCTGACTGCGGCGCACCCGTCAGTACGGATCGACGAGGATCCCGGGACGTCGGCCCATCGCGGGTGGAAGAGACCTCCGGCAGCGACAACCCCGATGTTTGCCGTTACGTAATGCCGGAGGTGCAGTGGAAGTCTCCATGGGCCTGTGGGCCCTGACCATCGTGGGGCTGGCCGCCCTGATCGCGGTCGACTTCTTCATCGGGCGCAAGCCCCATGACGTGTCGGTCAAGGAAGCCGGGATCTGGACCGTCGTCTGGATCGCCCTGGCCGGCCTCTTCGGCCTCGGCCTGCTCGTCTTGGGCGGCGGTCAGCCTGCCGGCGAGTTCTTCGCGGGCTTCATCACCGAGAAGTCCCTGAGCGTCGACAACCTCTTCGTCTTCGTCCTGATCATGGCGAAGTTCGCGGTGCCCTCGCAGTACCAGCAGCGGGTCCTGCTGGTCGGTGTCCTCATAGCCCTGGTCCTGCGGGCCGTCTTCATCGCGGCCGGAGCCGCGATCATCGCCAGCTTCTCCTGGGTGTTCTACCTCTTCGGCGCCTTCCTGATCTGGACCGCCTGGAAGTTGATCCAGGAGGCCCGCGCCGACGAGGAGGACGAGGAGTACGAGGAGAACAAGCTGCTGAAGGCCGCGGAGCGCAGGTTCGGCGTGGCCGACCGGTACCACGGCACCAGGCTGTGGATCCAGCAGAACGGCAAGCGGGTCATGACCCCGATGCTGGTCGTGATGCTCGCCATCGGCACGACCGACGTGCTGTTCGCGCTGGACTCCATCCCTGCGATCTTCGGTCTGACCCAGGACCCGTACATCGTCTTCACCGCCAATGCCTTCGCCCTGATGGGCCTGCGTCAGCTGTACTTCCTCATCGGCGGCCTGCTGAAGAAGCTGGTCCACCTGTCCTACGGCCTGTCGGTCATCCTCGGCTTCATCGGCATCAAGCTGGTGCTGCACGCGCTGCACGAGTCCGGGGTCCACGTCCCCGAGATCAGCATCCCGGTCTCGCTCGGCGTGATCTGCGTGGTCCTCGTGGTCACCACGATCACCAGCCTGATGGTGACCAGGAAGCAGGCGGTCACGGAGGCCGTGTCCGATGAGGGCGGCGGCGCCGCGAAGGAGGGCGTCAACGCCCGGCGGTAGGGGACGCGAACACCGTCACCCGACCCTGCGGGGCCCCGGCGGCACCAGCTCCGGGGCCTCGCGCAGAAAGGATGAGAAGGGATCCGAAAAGAACGGAATGCGAACCCCGTACGTGTCTGTAACCATCGCTGCATGATCACTCGGCTCAGGTCGCTCACCACGCAGTGGACGCTCCTCGTGCCGGTGCTCGCGGTCGTCCTTCTGATCTTCACCTGGGGCCGGGACCTGCCCGGCGCGGTCGTCGCGCTGGTGACCCTGGTCCTCGCCGGGTCCGTGCTGGCCGCGGTGCACCACGCCGAGGTGGTCGCTCACCGCGTCGGCGAGCCCTTCGGCTCGCTGGTGCTCGCCGTCGCCGTCACGATCATCGAGGTGGCCCTGATCGTCACCCTCATGGCCGACGGCGGCGCCAAGAGTGCCAGCCTGGCCCGCGACACCGTCTTCGCCGCCGTGATGATCACCTGCAACGGCATCGTCGGGCTGTGCCTGCTCGTCGCCTCCCTGCGTCACGGCACCGCGGTCTTCAACCCCGAGGGCACCGGCGCCGCCCTCGCGACCGTGGCGACCCTGGCCACGCTGAGCCTGGTGCTGCCGACCTTCACCACGAGCAAGCCCGGACCCGAGTTCTCCACCGTGCAGCTGACGTTCGCGGCACTCTCCTCGCTCATCCTCTACGGCCTGTTCGTGGCCACCCAGACCGTGCGGCACCGCGACTACTTCCTGCCGATCACCCGGCAGGGCGAGGTCATCACCGTGGACGCCCACGCCGAGCAACCGTCCCGGCGTACCGCCTGGATCAGCCTCGGCCTGCTCGGCCTCGCCCTGGTCGGCGTCGTCGGCCTGGCCAAGGGCGTGTCGCCCACCATCGAGTCCGGAGTGGCGGCGGCCGGCCTGAACCAGGCGGTCGTCGGTGTGGTCATCGCCCTGCTGGTTCTGCTGCCCGAGACGATCGCCGCACTGCGCTCCGCCCGCCGCGACCGGGTGCAGACCAGCCTCAACCTCGCGCTCGGCTCGGCGATGGCCAGCATCGGCCTGACCATCCCCGCTGTCGCGCTCGCCTCCGTCTGGCTGTCCGGACCGCTCGTCCTCGGCCTCGGCCCGACGGACATGCTGCTGCTCCTGCTGACCGTGGTGGTCAGCTCCCTGACGGTGGTTCCGGGCCGGGCCACCCCCCTGCAGGGTGGCGTCCATCTGGTGCTGTTCCTGGCCTACCTGGAGCTGGCGGTCAACCCGTAGCACCACCCGCCCGGTCAGCCCGTGGCCGGCTCCACCGCCGGCACGGGCACCGGACGCGTCTCCGGCAGCAGCGCGAAGCAGCCGAGGCTCAGCAGCGCCACGCCCGTCAGATACGCGCCCACGGCCCACGGAACCCGCCCGCCGTTCTCCGCGAGGGCGGTCGCCACGATCGGGGTGAGCGCGCCCCCGAGAACCCCGCCGAGGTTGTAGCCGACTGCGGCACCCGTGCAGCGCACCCGCGCTTCGTACAGCTCGGGCAGATACACGGCGATCACCGCGAACATGGTGATGAAGGCGATCAGCGCGCCCAGGATGCCGAGGAACATCAGGAGTGGCTCGCCGGTCGCCAGCAGCGCGACCATCGGCAGCATCCACAGCGCGCACGCCGTGCACCCCGCCAGGCACAACGGGCGGCGTCCGTAACGGTCACCGAGCAGCGCCACGAAGGGCGTGATCGCTCCCTGGACCGTCACGGCGGCCATGACGCAGGTCAGCATGACCGTGCGGCTCACTCCCAGCCGTTCCGTCGCATAAGCGAGGGACCAGGTCGTCACCGCGTAGAACACCGCGTACCCGACGGCCAGCGCCCCGGCCGTGAGCAGCACCAGCCGCCCGTGGTGCCGTACGACCTCGACGAGCGGCACGCGCGCGTGGTCGTCGATCTCCAGGAAGCGGGGGCTCTCGGCCAGCGACGAGCGCAGCCACAGCCCGGCCAGTGCCAGTACACCGGCCGCCCAGAACGGCACCCGCCAGCCCCACTGCGCGAACTGCGCATCGGACAGGGCCGCCGACAGTGCGAGCACCACCCCGTTGGCGAGCACGAAGCCGACCGCGGGCCCCACCTGCGGGAAGCTCGACCACAGGGCGCGGCGCTCCGGGGGCGCATGCTCGGCGGTCAGCAGCACCGCCCCGCCCCACTCCCCGCCGAGCCCCAGACCCTGCAGGAAACGCAGGACGAGCAGCAGAGCCGGGGCTGCCGCGCCGATGGATCCGTAGGTCGGTACGCACCCGACCGCGACCGTCGAGGCACCGGTCAGCAGCAGTGAGACGACCAGCACCGGACGCCGTCCGCGCCGGTCGCCGAGGTGCCCGAACAGCATGGAGCCCAGCGGACGGGCCACGAACCCCGCCCCGAAGGTCACGAACGCCGCCAGGGTCCCCGCCACCGGCGAGAACGTCGGGAAGAACAGCGGCCCCAGGACCAGGGCCGCCGCGGTCCCGTAGACGAAGAAGTCGTAGAACTCGATCGCGGTCCCGACGAGCGAGGCGGCGGCGAGCCGCAGCATGGAAGGAGCCCTTACGGCGCGTACATCGTGCATGTCGCGTCAACTACCCGCAGTGATCAAGGGTTACGGGGGCGCACGGAGGCGATCACCGCAACCGCCGCGCACGCCGGGCGGCCGGTCGCGCGCGGCCCCTCGCCCGCCGAGGGCACCGTGATAGACCGGGTCCGAGCGGCGGTCACCGACGTACCGCCCCGACGGACCGGAGGAACTGTGCCCCGCACCCTGGCCAACGCCCCGATCATGGTCCTCAACGGGCCCAACCTGAACCTCCTCGGCCAGCGCCAGCCCGAGATCTACGGCACGGACACGCTCGCCGACGTCGAGGCGATGTGCGCCAAGGCGGCGGCCGCACACGGCGGCACGGTGGACTTCCGGCAGTCCAACCACGAGGGCGAGCTGGTCGACTGGATCCACGAGGCCCGGCTGAACCACTGTGGGATCGTCATCAACCCCGGGGCCTACTCGCACACGTCGGTCGCGATTCTGGACGCCCTCAACACCTGCGACGGCATGCCCGTGCTGGAGGTGCACATCTCCAACATCCACCGGCGCGAGTCGTTCCGGCACCACTCGTACGTCTCGCTGCGCGCCGACGGTGTGATCGCGGGCTGTGGGGTGCAGGGCTATGTGTTCGGCGTGGAGCGGGTCGCCGCCCTGGTGGGGGCGGCGCAGGGCGACGCGTAGCCCGCGCGGTACTACAGACGGCCGGCCTCCACGATCCGCCGCAGGAAGCGCCGCGTGCGCTCCTGCTGCGGGTCGCCGAAGACCTGCTCGGCGGTGCCGCGCTCCAGCACGACCCCTCCGTCCAGAAAGCAAACCTGGTCGGCGACGTCGCGGGCGAAGCCCATCTCGTGCGTCGCCAGCACCATGGTCATGCCCTCGTCCTTCAGACCGCGGACCACTTCCAGTACCTCGCCCACGAGTTCGGGGTCGAGCGCGGCGGTGATCTCGTCGAGCAGCAGCAGCCGGGGCCGTACCGCCAGAGCCCGAACGATCGCCACACGCTGCTGCTGGCCGCCGCTCAGCCGGTCCGGGTAGGCGTCCGCCCTGCCGCCGAGCCCGAGGCGCTCCAGCAGCTCCCTGGCCCGCTCCTCGGCCTCCGCGCGGGAGACGCCGTGCACCCGGCGCGGGGCTAGCGTGATGTTGTCCAGCACGGTCATGTGCGGGAAGAGGTTGTACGCCTGGAAGACGACGGCGATGCGGCGCCGTACCGCGTCCTGGTCGACGCGCGGGTCGGTGATCTCCTCGCCGTCCAGCCAGATCGCGCCGTCGTCGATCTCCTCCAGGAGATTGGCACAGCGCAGCAGCGTGGACTTGCCCGAACCGGAAGCGCCGATCAGCGCGGTCACGGTGTGCGGGGCGACCTCCAGGTCGACGTCCCGCAACACGACCGAGTCCGCGAAGGTCTTGCGGACGGACTCCATCCGCAGCACGGGGGAGCCGTCCCGGGGTGCCGTACTCATATCGATCCTCCCTGGGCCCGCTGCCGGTCCATCCTGGCCGTCACCCAGTCCGTGAAGCGGGTCATCGGGATGGTCAGCGCCACGAACACCAGCCCGGCGACGATGTACGGCGTGTAGTTGAGGCTGCGGCCCACGATGATGTCGGCCGCCCGTACGGCGTCCACCGCGCCGCCGATCGACACCAGGCCGGTGTCCTTCTGCAGCGACACCAGGTCGTTGAGCAGCGGCGGCACCTGTCGGCGCACCGCCTGCGGCAGCACGACGTAGCGCAGGGCCTGCCGGTTGGTGAGACCCAGCGAGCGGGCCGCGGCGCGCTGCGAGGGGTGGATGGACTCGATGCCTGCCCGGAACACCTCGGCCACGTACGCCGAGTACGTCAGCGTCAGCGCCGTACCGCCGAGCAGCACCGGATCCACCGTCACGCCCTGCAGCCGCAGCGCCGGCACGCCCAGGACCACGATCATCAGGTTGATGATCAGCGGCAGGCCGCGGAAGAAGTCGGTGTACGCAGCGGCCAGCACCCGCAGCGGGAAGAACACCGGGCCGCGCAGGGTGCGGGCGACGGCGATCAGCATGCCGAGCACCAGCACGGCGACACCGCAGACGAGCAGCAGACGGACGTTCAGCCACAGCCCTTCGAGGACCTTCGGGAACGCCTCGCGCGCGTAGTGCGCGCTGAAGAACGTCTCCTTGGTGCGCGGCCAGCCCGGCGCGCTGACGACGACCAGGTAGAGCACGACGGCCGTGACCAGGGTCGAGAGCGCCGCGACGGCCGTGGCGCGGCGGGCGCGCGCCCTCTTGTAGCGCTCGCGCTCCAGCCGCCGCCCGGAGGGCACGTAGCCGTCGTCGGCGGCGGGTGTCGCGCCCTCGGTGCAGCTGGTCGTGTCACTCTTGTCGTCCGCCCCCTCCGGGGTGGACTCGCCCTTGGTGAGGGTCACTTGAGCACCGGCGCGTCGACGGCGTCGGAGAGCCACTGCTTCTCGATCCTCGCCAGCGTGCCGTCCTTGCGCAGGGCGTCGACGGCACCGGTCACGCACGAGGTCAGCGCGCTGCCCTTGTCGAGCACGAGCCCGAACTGCTCGGGCGCACCGCCCTGGTTCTCGAACTGGCCGACGATCTTCGCGTCGGTCACCTCGGCCGCGGTGATGTAGAACGCGGTCGGCAGGTCGGTGACGACGGCGTCGACCTGACCGTTCTTCAGCGCGGACTTGGCCTGGTCGTTCTTGGCGTACACGGCGGCCTCCTGCTTCGGCTTCACCACGTCGGTGATGTAGTCGAGGCTCGTCGTGCCCACCTGGGCGCCCAGCTTGAGGCCCTTCAGGTCCGCGATGGTCTTCGCCCCGGCGGCCTTGCTGCCCTTCAACGCGATGACGGCCTGGCGGACGTCGTAGTAACCGGAGGAGAAGTCCACGGCCTTCTTGCGCTCGCTGCTGATCGACACCTGGTTGATGTCGAAGTCGAAGGTCTTCACTCCGGGCGCGAACGCCTTGTTGAACGGCACGCTCTGCCAGACCACCTTGCTCTTGCCGTAGCCCAGCTGCTGTGCGACCGCGTAGGCGACCGCGGACTCGAAGCCCTTGCCGTTCGCGGGCTTGTCGTCCTTGAACCACGGCTCGTATGCCGGCTCGTCCGTCGCGATCGTCAGCTTTCCGGACGCCTTGGTGGCCAACTGGCCCTTGGCGCAGCTCTTTGCGGCGGAGCCGGACGGAGCGGCCGTCGCCCCGTCCTCGGGCTGCGGGGCACAGCCGACGGCGGTGGCGAGCAGGGCTGTGGTCGCGGCGGCAACCGCGCAGCGCAGTGCGCGAGGGGCAGGGTGCATGGCGGGAGATTGGCAGCGAACCCCCTGTTTGTCCAGGTCGCATGGCTCGGTGTCCGCATAGTGGGAACGGGTGTTGCACGCGTGTGAACACTGCTCCTGAAGCGGCCCGGCCTGGGCCGCCGGCCGAGGGCGGGGTGGGAAGACCGGCGGCCCATACCGCCCAGGAGCCGTCGTCCTGTGCGGGGCTGCCACCAGTTGACTGCGTGACAGCGGTCTCCGGGAGCGTGCACGCGAGTCCGGCGCGTGCGAAACGTTCACACGGGGCGCGTGCGGTCGCATGTGCGCCCGGCGCACATGCGGACGTGCGCCGGGCGCGCGGTGAAGCCCGCCTCTTGAGTAATGCGCGCATGGCCAACGGGCGCGGGGAACTGCGCGGAAGGCCTCTACGGACCCGCAGCCGCACGCGAACCGGGCGCCCCGAGCCAGTGGGCCGCACGCGAACCGGGCGCCCCGAACCGGTGGGCCGCACGCGAACCAGGTGCCCCGAACCGGTGGGCCGCACGCGAACCAGGTGCCCCGAACCGGTGGGCCGCACGCGAACCGGGCGCCCCGAACCGGTGGGCCGCACGCGAACCGGGCGCCCCGAACCGGTGGGCCGCACGCGAACCGGGCGCCCCGAACCGGTGGGCCGCACGCGAACCAGGT
>NZ_JBFAET010000118.1:0-4852 GCF_040642095.1 Streptomyces sp. NPDC020362 | reverse complement strand
GGGCGCCCCGAGTCAGTGGGCCGCACGCGAACCAGGTGCCCCGAACCGGTGGGCCGCACGCGAACCAGGTGCCCCGAACCGGTGGGCGCCCGGCGAGATCACCAGCCGCGCGCGTGCCACTCCGGCAGATGCGGTCGCTCCGCACCCAACGTGGTGTCGTTGCCGTGCCCGGGGTAGACCCATGTCTCGTCCGGCAGCGTGTCGAAGATCTTCGTCTCCACGTCGTGGATCAGACGGGCGAACGCCTTCGGGTCCTTGTGCGTGTTGCCGACCCCGCCCGGGAAGAGGCAGTCCCCGGTGAAGACGTGCGGGTGGCCGTGCGGGTCGTCGTAGACCAGCGCGATGGAGCCCGGCGTGTGCCCTACGAGGTGGCGTGCGGTGAGTTCCACCTGTCCCACCCGGATGACGTCACCGTCGTCGACCGGGACGTCCGTGGGCACCGGAATGCCCGGAGCGTCGTCCCGTCCGGCATACGTGCGGGCACCGGTGGCGGAGACGACCTCGGCGAGAGCCTGCCAGTGGTCGCCGTGCTGATGCGTGGTGACGACGGACGCGATGCCGTCGTCACCGATCATGCCGAGCAGCGCCCGCGCCTCGTTGGCGGCATCGATGAGGAGCTGCTCGTCGGTGGCCCGGCAGCGCAGCAGATAGGCGTTGTTGTCCATCGGGCCGACCGCGATCTTCGTGATCATCAGGTCTTTCAGCTCGTGCACGTCTGCCGGTCCGCCGACCTTGACCTCTCCGGTGTACGTCATGGTGATCAGCCTATCGCCGGGGAGTGCTCGAAGGACCGTCGTCGGCCTACAACGGGGGCAGCTGCGGGAGCGTGCCGCCCACCGCCTTCAGTGCGGCGCCGTCACGGCGTCCGGCGAGCCAGCCCAGCAGGTCCGCCGGAGCGCCGCTGACAGTGACCTCGGGTGCGGGCGCCTGGCGTCCCGTGCTCCACGCGCGCGTGCCGTCCGTGACGCGGGTCGCCGGGACATCGGGGTGCCCCGAGAAGCGCTGCGCCAGGAAGTCGATCTCCCGCTCCGTGAACTCGGCCGGAAGATCCTCCAGCTCGTATCCGATCCCGAGGTCGACATGGTGCAGCTCCACCTCGACCCGGCGCCGGAACGGCACCCGGGACGCGGAGTCGGTGACGCCGTTGCGCAGCTCCACCGTGCGTGTCCAGTCCGCCGGCGCGTCCCCCGTCTCCTGGAAACGGGCGGCGCTCTCGCGCACGTCGGCGATCTGGACGTCCAGGGGGCGCGGGGCGTCCCGCTCGATGTCGGCGTCGCGCACCCCGGCACTCGCGTACATGGGGCGGCCCTCGAGGACGTTCACGAGCGCGTCCGCGTTGCGGGCGAGATGGGCGAGGACGTGTCCGCGGGTCCAGCCCGGAAGCCGTGACGGCTCGGCGAGCGACGCGTTGTCCAGTGCGGCGGCAGCAGTGAGGAGCCGTTCGGTCGCGTCACGTACACAGGCCAGGTCATGAGCGTGATCAATCATGGCCCTGACCCTAGCCCCGCCACACCTTTGGGTGAAGGTGGTGAACCCGGCCCGCAAATCGAAAGCACGTGCTATATCGTCGGGGGCGGCGTCGGGCATGCTGGATGTCCGGGGGTTGTTATGCAACCGGGAAATCCGACCGGCGTTGTCAGTGGCTCCCCCTAGTCTCGAAGAAGCACGGGGGCCCCGCCCCTGTCACTTCTCTCAAGAAAGGTGCGGACCGGCGTGGCCGACCGTCTCATCGTCCGTGGCGCGCGCGAGCACAACCTGAAGAATGTCTCGCTCGACCTGCCTCGTGACTCGCTCATCGTCTTCACGGGCCTGTCCGGGTCGGGCAAGTCCTCCCTGGCCTTCGACACGATCTTCGCCGAGGGCCAGCGCCGCTACGTGGAGTCGCTGTCGTCGTACGCGCGGCAGTTCCTCGGGCAGATGGACAAGCCCGACGTCGACTTCATCGAGGGCCTGTCCCCGGCGGTCTCCATCGACCAGAAGTCGACCTCGCGCAACCCGCGCTCGACGGTCGGCACCATCACCGAGGTCTACGACTACCTGCGTCTGCTCTTCGCGCGCATCGGCAAGCCGCACTGTCCCGAGTGCGGCCGCCCCATCTCGCGCCAGTCGCCGCAGGCCATCGTCGACAGGGTCCTGGAGCTGCCGGAGGGGAGCCGCTTCCAGGTGCTCTCGCCGCTCGTGCGCGAGCGCAAGGGCGAGTTCGTCGACCTCTTCGCGGACCTCCAGACCAAGGGCTACTCCCGCGCGCGCGTGGACGGGCAGACCATCCAGCTCTCCGACCCGCCGGCCCTGAAGAAGCAGGAGAAGCACACCATCGAGGTGGTCGTGGACCGTCTCACGGTGAAGGACACCGCCAAGCGCCGCCTCACCGACTCCGTGGAGACCGCCCTCGGTCTGTCCGGCGGCATGGTCGTGCTCGACTTCGTGGACCTCCCCGAGGACGACCCCGAGCGCGAGCGCATGTACTCGGAGCACCTGTACTGCCCGTACGACGACCTGTCCTTCGAGGAGCTGGAGCCCCGTTCCTTCTCCTTCAACTCGCCCTTCGGCGCCTGCCCCGAGTGCACCGGCATCGGCACGCGCATGGAGGTCGACCCGGAGCTGATCGTCCCGGACCCGGACAAGTCCCTGGACGAGGGCGCCATCCACCCCTGGTCGCACGGCCACACCAAGGACTACTTCGGCCGGCTGATCGGCGCCCTCGCGGACGCCCTGGGATTCCGGACGGACATCCCCTTCGCGGGCCTGCCGCAGCGCGCCAAGAAGGCCCTGCTCCACGGCCACAAGACCCAGATCGAGGTGCGGTACCGCAACCGGTACGGCCGCGAGCGCGTGTACACCACGCCCTTCGAGGGTGCGGTGCCCTTCGTCAAGCGCCGGCACAGCGAGGCCGAGAGCGACGCCAGCCGCGAGCGCTTCGAGGGCTACATGCGCGAGGTTCCCTGCCCCTCCTGCGAGGGCACGCGCCTGAAGCCGATCGTCCTGGCCGTCACGATCATGGAGAAGTCGATCGCCGAGGTCTCCGCGATGTCGATCAGCGACTGCGCGGACTTCCTGGGGCAGCTGACGCTGAACGCCCGGGACAAGAAGATCGCCGAGCGCGTCCTCAAGGAGGTCAACGAGCGGCTGCGGTTCCTGGTCGACGTAGGCCTCGACTACCTCTCCCTCAACCGCGCGGCCGGCACCCTCTCCGGCGGTGAGGCCCAGCGCATCCGCCTGGCCACCCAGATCGGCTCCGGTCTCGTCGGTGTCCTGTACGTCCTGGACGAGCCGTCCATCGGTCTGCACCAGCGCGACAACCACCGGCTGATCGAGACCCTGGTCCGGCTGCGCGACATGGGCAACACGCTCATCGTCGTGGAGCACGACGAGGACACCATCAAGGTCGCCGACTGGGTCGTCGACATCGGCCCCGGCGCCGGTGAGCACGGCGGCAAGGTCGTGCACAGCGGCTCCCTCAAGGAGCTGCTCGCCAACGACGAGTCGCAGACCGGCCAGTACCTGTCCGGCAGGAAGTCCATCCCGCTGCCGGACATCCGCCGTCCTCAGGACCCGTCCCGCCGGCTCACGGTGCACGGCGCCCGTGAGAACAACCTCCAGGACATCGACGTGTCCTTCCCGCTGGGAGTGTTCACGGCGGTCACGGGCGTGTCCGGGTCCGGGAAGTCCACGCTGGTCAACGACATCCTCTACACGCACCTGGCCCGCGAGCTGAACGGGGCGCGCAGCGTGCCCGGACGGCACACGCGCGTGGACGGCGACGACCTCGTCGACAAGGTCGTCCACGTCGACCAGTCGCCCATCGGCCGCACCCCGCGGTCCAACCCGGCCACATACACCGGCGTCTTCGACCACATCCGCAAGCTGTTCGCCGAGACCACCGAGGCGAAGGTCCGCGGCTACCTGCCCGGCCGCTTCTCCTTCAACGTCAAGGGCGGCCGCTGCGAGAACTGCGCGGGCGACGGCACGATCAAGATCGAGATGAACTTCCTCCCGGACGTGTACGTCCCGTGCGAGGTCTGCCACGGCGCCCGGTACAACCGGGAGACCCTGGAGGTCCACTACAAGGGCAAGTCCATCGCCGAGGTACTGAACATGCCGATCGAGGAGGCGACCGACTTCTTCGAGGCGGTCCCGTCCATCTCCCGGCATCTGAAGACGCTGAAGGACGTCGGCCTCGGGTACGTCCGGCTCGGCCAGTCCGCGACCACCCTGTCCGGCGGTGAGGCACAGCGTGTGAAGCTCGCCAGCGAACTGCAGAAGCGCTCCACCGGCCGCACGGTCTACGTCCTGGACGAGCCGACCACGGGTCTGCACTTCGAGGACATCAGCAAGCTGCTCAAGGTGCTGTCCGGCCTGGTCGACAAGGGCAACACGGTCATCGTCATCGAGCACAACCTCGACGTGATCAAGACCGCCGACTGGATCGTCGACATGGGTCCGGAGGGAGGCGCCGGCGGTGGCCTCGTGGTCGCCGAGGGCACGCCCGAGGAGGTCGCCGGGGTCCCGGCCAGCCACACCGGCAAGTTCCTGCGCGAGGTCCTCGGCGCCGACCGCATCAGCGACGCGGAACCGGTGAAGGCGCCGCGCGGCACGGCGGCCAGGAAGACGGCGGCAGCCAGGTCGACGGCGAAGAAGACGGTGACGGCCAAGGCCAACAACACGGCGATCAAGAAGGCCGCCACGGCCACGAAGAAGGCGGCACCCGCGAAGAAGACGACGCGGGCCCGCAAGGCCTGAGGCCGCTACGGGAGTGATACGGGCCGTGACCTGACACATCATCAAAATAGCGGCGCCCGTCCTCCCCGCGCTGCCCGGGCTGATGCTGCCGCTCACCGCGCTTGCACTGGTT
>NZ_JBFAET010000117.1:0-29418 GCF_040642095.1 Streptomyces sp. NPDC020362 | reverse complement strand
ACACAGGGCATCGGTGCTGCCGGCCTCGGCGGCCCGCAGCACGAGGGCGTCGGCACCCTTCCAGTCTTCGGCCTGCTCCCGCAGTACGGCCAGCCGGAGCAGGGCGTCGGTGCTGCCGGCGTCGGCGGCCCGGCGCAGTAGAGCTTCGGTAAGCGTCGACTCGATCATCCGCTCCTGTGCGGCCATTCGGAGCAGGGCGTTTGTACTGTCGGCGTCGGCGCTCTGCCGCAGTAGAGCGTCAAAAAGTGTCCCTTCGCTTGATCGTTCCTGCCAATCGGCCAGCCGGAGCAGGGCGTCGGTGCTGCCGGCTTCGGCAGCCCGCCGCAGTAGAGCCCGGGCACCATCCCAGTCCTCGTTCTCGGCCCCCCACTCGGCCAGCCGGAGCAGGGCGTCGGTGCTGCCGGCTTCGGCAGCCCGTCGCATCTGGGCCTCGGCTCCTTCCCGGTCCCCCAGCCGCTCCCGCCACCTGGCAAGCTGAAACAGAGCGTCGGTGTCACGGGCGTCCGTAGCCCGCACTGCGAAGGCGTCGGTACCCTTTTTTGGGGCGTCGTCCTGCTCGCGTGGCTCGGCCCGCGGGTAGAGGGCGTCGGTGGCCAGCCCCAGCAGGGCCCTGGCACTGTCCAGGTCCCCGTCCCCCATCCGCCACACCGCGAGATGATGTAGAGCGCTGGTGCTGCCGGCGTCGGCAGCCCGCAGCAGCAGGGCTTCGGCGCCCTCCTGGTCCCCAGCGTTTCCCCGCCACTCGGCCAGCAGGAGCAAGGCCTCCGTGCTGCCGACGTCGGCGGCCCGCAGTGCGAGGGCCATGGCCTTCTTCCGCTTTCCGGCCTCCATCCGCCACTCGGCCAGCCGGAGCAAAGCGTCGGTGCTGCCGGCGTCGGCTGCCTGCAGCGCGAGAGCCTCGGCTCCAGCCCGGTCCCCGGCTCGCCACCGCAGCAGGGCCAGCAAGTGCAGGGCATGGACACTGCCCATGTCGGCGGCCCGTCGCAGCAACACCTCAGCACCCTCCCAGTCCTCAGCCTCCATCCGCCTTTCGGCCAGCTGGTGTAGGGCGTGGGTGCTACCGGTATCGGCAGCGCGCTGGAGGAGGTGCTGTGCCCACCTCAGACGGTGTTTGCGGCTGGCGGCTTGGGCAAGTTGCTCAAGATCGTCGGCGCTGGTGAGGTGGGTGTGGGCGGCCTGCCAGAACGACGCGGGCGGGCATTGGGCTCGACGCTGGGTGCGGCCATGCTGTTCGAGGAAGTCGGCCAGCCGGAACTCCTGCCCTGCTGGCGTCGCCACCGGAACATCGGCCGGCATCGGAGCTCCCGGCAGCCGGCGCTTGGGTCGCTGCCGGATGCAGCTGAGGGGTGCCTGTTTACCGTGGACCAGTCGTGCGAGGTCGGCGTAGGCCGCTTCTGCCCAGTCCTCGCTGAGCTGTTGGTAATCGGAGTCGGCCAGATAGTCGAGTGCAGCGTCGGTCAGGAACGCTTGGGGAAGGCGCAGCCCGACGCCCAGACGCCGGGCGTCCATCGCCGCTTCCAGGATCGCTCTGGCGGCCGGGGAGCCATCTTCATACCGTCGCAGGAGCTCAGGGGCGCCGGCCAGATCCTGAGCGACACGGCCGTGGCCGTCAGCGCGGGACAGGGCGTCTGCCAGCAGGACGTCGCCCGCCTCCGCCATGGATTTCGCAGTGGCAAGCGCCTGCTTGTCGAACGCGTCCGGGACCGGGATGCGCCGTGCGCTGAGCAGTTCGCGGGTCCGGCTGTGAAGGTCGGTGTTGTCGGGTGCGGGCAGGGCGTTGTAGCGGTTGGCGTACTCGGGCCACAACGTACCCAGGACCAGGACCGGGGCTCGTTCCGGCGCGCTGAGCAGGTGATGCAGAGCAGCCGCGATGCGCTCGCCGTACGTGGGATCGCCGAGATAGTGCTGGGCCTCGTTCAGCCACACCACTGTCCGTGGCCCGACCCGGTGCAGATCTTCCAGCGCGGCTTGGGCCCGGCCGGGGTCGAAGGGGTGCCACAACCGCCAGTGCAGAGCAGCCAGCGGCTGGATGGCCTCCCAGCACGCCCGGGTCTTGCCTGTGGAGGACGTACCGACGAGCACCACCATCCGACTGCGTCCTGAGGTCACGTCCCCCACGGCGTGGGCCAGCATCTGGTCGTGCTGGCGCGGCACATATCCCGGAAGCGCCCGCCGCTCCCGCATGTTGCTGCCATCAACTCCTGCTGTGGTGCCGGCGGGGTGGACTTCCAGGTCGTGCGGATCCCACGTGGACAGTGGTCGGCCGGGCCCAGGGGCGTTCGCTGCTGCCGGATCCTCGTGCGGGATGGCGCTGCGCCGGAGCTGCAGCAGCTTTTCTGCCGACAGGTTCAGCGCCGTCGCCAGCGCGGCCACCGTCTCCGGCGTTGGTACAGGACCACCACGCCGCAAAGCTTCGTACACCGTGGTGCGCCCAAGGCCCGCCCTCGTAGCCAGTTGATCCTTGCTCAGCCGCGCGAGGGCCAGGCCGTTCTCCAAGCGGTCCCGCAGCTCCGACAACGCCCGCTCCGGCGCAGCCTGATCCCCTTGCATGCTGCCCCCCGAGTGAGTGTTCGCCGAAGTTCATCTTCGTCCGGCGCGGACCCCGGCGTACGCGAAATCCAGGACAACGGTTACGCCAACAACCAGTCCGCCCAAGGGAGTCTGCCGTGTCCATCAGCCTCGTCCTCCTCACCACCGCGCTCGTACTGGCCCTTGCGGCGCTGGCCGCTACCGCTGCCGGGATCCTCGCCCGCATGGACGGAGCCACCGCCCCGGCGGCCATCAAGTCGGCCGCCGCTGTCTTCGCCGCGGCCCTGACCCTCGCCTGCGCCATCACCGCGGCGCTCGCCTCTGTGCTCCGCTGACCCCGATCTCAGCCCGGGACGCACAGACCGGCGGCGTCGAGGCCAACTCTCGACGGGAAGCGCATCGCTGTCGCGGGTTTCGCGGACTCGTACGCGTCGTGCTCTGCGGCGGAGAAGGTTGCCCTGGGCGGTCGAGTAGATCTTGGCCGTGAACAGCGGCAGCGTGGTGCCTCAGGTGTACGGCCAAAGCCGCTGACAAATGATTAAGCTGGCCTATTCGAGTCATATATGATCATTCCAGGGAAAGATCGTGAAAATATGCTGAACTCTGAACGCTCTGCACGTCTCTCCCGCATTTCGGGCCCATGGCTTGCACAGTGTGAGTGCGTGGCAAGCCGGCCGCCACCCGCACAAGGCACCACCACGGGCCTGCGACGCTCCGGACGTTCGGCGGACCGCACGGGGTGCTCTGGACCCTGTAGGGGGATCCTCGTGAACTGTTTCCGCTTCTGTGCGTCGCATGAGTGCTGTTGCCGCCGTGGCGGCCGCCGCCCTGGGTGCCGTGCCGTGGCGTTGCCGGCTGTGGCCGCCGGCCGCCACCCGGCCCGCCCGCACCACGGCGTCGTCTGCATCAGCGCCGTGCAGGCCGGTGCCCCGGGACGCGACGACCGCTCCAGCCGCTCCCTGAACAGGGGAGTGGGTGGACATCACCAACGGCAGCCGCCGCGCGGCAATCTCGACGGG
Organism: Streptomyces sp. NPDC020362; assembly: GCF_040642095.1. Lineage (NCBI taxonomy): Bacteria > Bacillati > Actinomycetota > Actinomycetes > Kitasatosporales > Streptomycetaceae > Streptomyces > Streptomyces sp. NPDC020362. The sequence continues at coordinate 25,870 of NZ_JBFAET010000117.1, read as the reverse complement.
TGCACGCTGGCCGACGAGGACGGCCACACCTACACCTTCTCCCACTAGGGCCTGTGTGATGTTGTGATCAGGCAGTTGCCTTCAGGAGGTCGCTGATCCAGATCATCGAGGCATGGAGGTGGAGGCCGGCGAAGCAGCTCTCGGGCGTCTTGTCGTATCGAGTCGCAATGCCCCGCCAGGTCTTCAACTTGTTGACGAGCCGCTCGACGGTGTTCCGCTGCTTGTACAGGTCGGTGTCGTGGCGTGTAGGGCGGCCGCCCCGGCTGCCTTTCTTCTTCCGGTTTGCGGCCTGGTCCTTCTTCTCTGGGATGACTGCCTTGATGTTGCGTTTCCGCAGGTAAGAGACGTTAGCGCGGGAGGAGTAGGCCTTGTCCGCGGCAACAGCGTCGGGCCGGGTTCGGGGCCGGCCGACTGGCAGACGGGCCCGCACCTTCTGTAAAACGGGCACGAACTGAGGGCTGTCAGCGGCCTGTCCTGCGGTCAGTACGATTGACAGCGGACGGCACTTGCGGTCAGCGGCGAGATGAATCTTGCTCGTCAGTCCACCACGGGATCTGCCGAGCAGGGCTTGGCTCAAGCGGAGCTTGCGCCGTCGCCTGATGTGCCGCCGCCCTTACTGACCGGGGTCGTCACTGCCGTGCTGTCCGTTCTGTTCTGGCGGCCCGCCCCTTCTTGCCGGGCCCGCTCCTGCTCGGCGGCGGCTTCCTCAAGGGCGTCCATGACCTCCTTGCCGATGCGCATTCCGGCTGCGTCGTGGTGGGCCCGGGCAGTGGTGGAGTCCACGCTGACCAGGGATAAGTCCATCTGTCTCTGACGGGCGGCCTCGGCGATCAGGCCTTCGAGCAATGCGGTGAAGACGCCTGCGTCCCTCTACACCCGGAAGCGGCCGTAGACCGTCGGCCACGGGCCGACCCGCGCGTCACACCAAGCGTCCTGCCGGATTCAGCTCCCGTACCGGAACAGAACCCGAAGAGTGATCACAACATCACACAGGCCCTAGCGCCTGGACGGCCACGCGACCGTTCGCGTCCACACCGGCATCCGCCGCGACAGCCGCACCGATCTGTACCAGGAGCGCCGCAACTACGTCTGGAGCAACGACCACGACCCTGCGACCCTGCGCAACGACCACCGCCGCTTCGTCGACGACGCTCCCTGGGGCCATCACCACCGACGCTGATCCACGGCTCCGCCCAGCACCGGCAGACGAACCGTCCGCTGACGGCGCACGGCACTGACCCGGGCGAGTGCGAGGCCTGAACCGCTGAATGCAGGAGGAGGCCGGACTGCAGCCGGAGCGCCCGGACAAGGGCCCCGAGCCGAGAACGGCTCGGGGCCCTTGCGCTGGACTGCCAATGTCGTTGGGCGGTCGTGGCAGTGAGTGTCAGGTGTGGCGGAGAGGGCAGGATTCGAACCTGCGTGGGCCGCGTGGGGCCCGACCGTGAGGCGTGCTCGCTGGTCCCCGATCAGCCACTCCGGGCACCTCTCCTTGTGTCCGGCCCCGGGTGGTGTCCGGTGCCGTTCACGTGAATCAGAGTGGCAGGGTCGGCTGACCGGGGGCTGATGTGTCACTGACTCGTCCGCCTGGTCTGGCCCGTTCGCGGATGCGGACCCGGCCAGGGCAGGCGGACGCCGGCGCCTGGGCAAAGACTCCCAAGTCCTGTTGGCTGGCACCCTCTACCAGGCACTCGCGCACGGCCCGGCCGCAGGCGTAGCGGCTGGTTTCGGAGCTTCGGGCAGGAACCGAACGGCGGCAGCCTGAAGACAGGCGCGGGCCTGCGAAGTCCTTGGCCGGAAGGACCTTTGATGACAGATTTGACGGCAGTGAAGTGGGCTCACGCCACACGGCATGTCGATCGTGTCGGCTGCCGACTCGGTGCGCTGGTCGACGCGCCGAGCCCGGCGACCTGGTGGCCGTGCGCGTGGACCGCGTGGGCTGGCAGGAGTGGATCAACGACACAGCGTTCGCCGCGTGCGCCTTTACCCAGGGGACGTGGTCGTCGGAGCCTTCGCCGCCCGGTACGCCGCCGAGATTTGTGAAGCACGTGTCGACGCGGCTCCCCGGGAGAACACGCACCTGCACGGCCACGGCGGTGTCATAGGAACCGTCACCGACTCCTACGCCGACCTCCGCGCCCACCCGGGTGACCCCGCTCGGATCACTGGTCACACCGGACGGGCGTGGCCTCTCCCTCCGGGACTTCGCACTTGCACTGGCCGCCGCCGGGTCAGCGAGCAGCCCCCGGCCACGTACCAGCCATGGCGGTCTTGGGCACCGGATCCAACTCCGGCAATACCACCGCCGTAACCGCGATCATCAACGGTTGGCGCAGCGTGGGCAACCGAGTCGGGGCGGCCAAGGGCACCGGCTGCACCGGGGGAGGGAACCGGCACGAGATGCGCGACGCCGGCGCGGCGGAACTCCTGGATCGCCTCGACTTCGGTCTGGTATCGACCGACGGCACTCCCATCGACGACCTGCGGGCCCTCGTGGTCACCGCGTGCACCCGGTTCGACAATGCCCGTGCGGACGCGATCGTCCTGGAGCTCGCCGACGGGCTTCTGCAACCCGAGACACGTGCGCTTGTTCCCTACCTGCCCCGCGTCGTCCACGGCGTCGTCCTGACCGCACGCGATGCTCTCGGTGCCGCGGCTGGCGCCCGTCTGCTGGATCAAGTGGGAGTCAGGCGCCGGGCCGTGCGTACGCTGTGCAGGCGCTGGTGCGGGCTTTCCAGGACGCCGTCGGCCCCGGGCGGCACGCAAGGAAGGGCCAGTGCTGTTGAAACTCGTGAACACATCTACCCTCTGCTGACCGCCAAACACCGTCCGAACCGCTGCAGAAGGGACGCGATGGGCTCAGCTGGTCGTCTCAGCCGTTGGTCTTGCCTGGTTCATCGCCCACACGGTCCACCACGGCGCGCTGGAGTACCACGGTGGTCACTATCACGCTGCCGGCCTTGCCGATCACCGTGTCCTCCTGCGTGACATCGCGGAAGCCGAGGAAGGCGTACGTGGACTTGTCGAAGATCCACTCCTGGCGGTCTTCGGCCTGACCGTCCAGGGTGATCGCGATCCCGTGCCGGCCTGCGGCGTCCACCGCGTCGGGAATCACCGTGGTGCCTGGGATCTGGGCGGCGACGCGGTAGAGGAACGCCGTGGTCTGCGGGTCCACGGACTCCTGGAGCATGCCGCCGAGATACTCGAAGACCCAGGGCATGCTCACGGAGGGGTGCATGTTCCCCTTGGTGTTCTCCGCGTTGTCCGTCTGCCTTTGCATGTCAGCCTTGATCGCCCGAAGCGCCGCGGCCGGGTCGCGAGGAAGGGCGGCCAGGTCTTCGAAGGGGCTCTGCGTGTGCCCGGGGCCCGAGACCGTCCCCTGCCCGGGGCCGGGGAGGTTGAGGCGTTCGGGGGCCTCGTCGCCGTACGCCTGGGCGCCGCCCTGGCTCCGCGACCAGGGAATCCACTCCCGAAGGCTCTGCAACCCGGTGAGCCTTTCGGCGACCTTGGAGTACTCCTTGTGCAAGTGGCCCTGTTTGTCGGTCCACTTCGCCTGGAGGGGATTGTCCCTTCCGGCGTACACGCTGCGGATGTACACGTACTGGTGGTGGCCGACATTGACGGCCGGGGCGCGGGAGACCACGGCGGCGGCGTTCTCCAGCAGCACCGACGCCCTGGAGGGGGCCGGCTGCGCGGCTTCGGCGTGCCGGCTGTGGTGGCCGACGCCGGCGGTGAGGACCGCGGCCGCCACGGCGGCCGCGGCGAGCGGCGCGACGACCGGCACCCAGCGCCTCCTTCGGCGTCTCGGCGCCGCAACGGCGTCCGCGGCGGCGGCCTCGGGGCAGGCTGCGGATACGGACTGGTGGATCTCGCTCATCAGGTGCTCCTTGAGGACGCGCAGGCGGTCATCGGGCAGATCCCGGGCAGCCGGGGCCGGCAGCAGGCGGGCCGCGTCCGCGCGCTCAGCGGACTCTGCTGCGTCGAAGCCGTCCTCGTGAGGGGTCTTGGCATTCATCGGATCTGCTCCTGGATCGACCGGGCCGCGATCGCGCGGCCACCCTGTTGCTGTCCGGAACGGGACGCCGGTTCCGTCCTTTCGGAAGCGAGTTCCTCGTCTGTCAGTTCCCGCAACCGGCGCCGGGCGCGGGAAAGGCGGGAGCGGATCGTGCCGATCGGCACGTCCAGCGCCTCGGCCGCCGCCGCGTAGTCGAGCCCGGCTCACACGCACAGCGCGAACACCTCCCGCTCGCCGCGACGCAGCCGTTGCAGGGCCCGCTGCGCTGCGGCCAGTCGCTCGGCGTCCTCCATCCGTTCGACGACCTCGTCCGCGAAGTCCGGCGCCGTGTCGTGCGGCGGGACACGGCTGAGGGCGGCCTGGTAGCGGCGAGCGGCCCGCGCGGTGTTGCGCAGCACATTGGTGGCGATGCCCAGCAGCCACGGCAGCAGGCCGTCGCCTTCGGGCCGCACCGTCTCGCGCAGCCGCCACGCCTCCAGGAAGGTCAGCGACACGACGTCCTCGGCCGTCGCCCAGTTCCCGGTGACCCGGACCGCGTACCGGTGCACCGTCCGCGCATGTTCATCGAATATCGACCCGAATGCCTCCGGATCACCGGAGCGCAGCCGGGCGCACAAGGAGAGTTCCACATCTGATCCTGTCCGCGCGCGCCGCCGGGTTCCCCGAGATCTCCGTGACCCAGGTCACACCTTTGGGCTGAACTCCTTCCAACCTCCCGCATCGGCTGAGGAGTTGGTCTGACAGACGGATGAAGCCCCTGGTAGATGGGTTTTCGGCCAAGAGAACCGTCTCCACCAGAGGCTTCGCATGCTTGTCTACCCGTCAGGCGTCGACGTGTCCAGCTCTGCCTGCCGCTTCCTCGCTGCCCGCCTGAGGAAACGTCGGCGCGCTCTCGGCGACCGTCTCTTCTACTCGGGAAAACGAAAGAAGCACGGCATGAACGTGCAGGCTATAGCCGATCCGAAGGGCCGTCTCCTTTGGGCTTCACCGGCCCCGGCCGGTGCCGTCCATGGCGTTCGGGGCGTACGCGAGCACGGCATCATCGACGCTCTCGCCGAGGCCGGCATCAGCTGTTGGGCGGACAAGGGCTACCGGGGAGCGGGCGGCACGGCCCGCCTCCCTTACCGCGGCCGAGGGGGCAGCCTTTCCGTCGGTCAGCAGGCCGTCAGTCGCTCGCATGGGAAGGTCCGGGAACTGGTCGAACAGGCTATCGCCACCCTCAAGTCCTGGCGGCTTCCACGCAAGCTCCGCTGCTCGACGACCCGAATCACGAGCGTTGTCCGAGCCGTCCTCACCCTCCATCTGGCCAGCTCAGACTGGGGATGGAAAAGCTCAATGTTCGTGGCTGATGTGTGCTCCTCGGTGCCGCGCAAGGACCAGCGGACCAAGAGCGACTGTCTGCCGGCGGCACATGCGCCAAGGTCCGGATACCCGACCTGACCGGTCAGGCGCGCGAGTGGCGGGAGAACTCGCACCACCGGTTGTCGTCGGGGTCGCCGAGTGCAATGCGGAGGGCGGTCGAGTCCCCCTTGCGGACGTAGTCCAGGTCGTAGAACTCCTCGCCGATCTTCAGGTCGAAAGTCTGCGGGGTGGCCCCCTTGACCCCCGGGTGGAGGTACCAGGTCCCGTGGCCGGCCGCCAGGCGCTTCACGGCTCCGGAGACCAGCGCGTAGTCCACCGGGAAGTCCCGGACGGTGAAGGTGCGGTCCGGTTCCACCGTGAGGGTTGATCCGCAGTCGCTTGTCCAGTGACCCAGGACGTCAGCCGCCGTCACGTGCGGCAGCGCCTTCGGGGCACCACCGCAGGCGCCGACCAGCAGAGCCACTGCCACGGCACACAGGGCGCTCGCCGTTCGGCCTCTCACCGCATCCCACTTTCCTGTACCGGACTTGGCTGTCCAGGGAACGACCACTGCTGTTGACGGAGACCAGGTCGACTCCCGCACCCTACCCGGGGCGCTCAGGCGCCACCGCTGCCGAGTATCGACCGGCGGAGGGCTTGCACGGGCGGCCCCCTCTGCACCCGTAGAAGTCAGCAAGGGGAACTTCTGAGCGGATCAGCTCCCGAACCAGGACATCTCGTAGGGGAGAGGCCGGGGGCGGCACGGTGCCAGCGTGCGGGGTGGCGCCATCGGCTGGCGCTGTCCCGGGCGACGTCGACGTCGACTTCCACGACCAGGTCGGGCTGCAGGCGGACCACGCGGGGCATCCCGGGGCGCGGGTGAGAGCTGGGACGGGCTGCGGACGGGCTGCCGGTAAGGGATGAGCGTATGACGGACACGCAGGAGCCGGTCTCGGTGGCGACGGCGCAGGTCTGACGGAACGCATAGGCATGCCGAGCCGGGCCGCGGGTAGCCGGGGCGCGTTGTACGTCTGCGTGATTCGGAAGAGGAACGGAGGTGGAGGCTCCAGATGCTTTTGGTGCATGCCGCCGTCCTGCAAAACCTGATCGAGCAGTACGACACGCTGCGCGTGCTGCATGCCGAGAACGGCAGTCCGCAGGTCCGCCGGCGCATGGATGACATGGCTTACACCCTTTGTGTGTCCACCGGCACCCGCGACATCGACGCCGCCCGAGGCGTTGGCAGCAGGGTTACGGCCTCGGGACTGGTGAGGTCGCATGTTGATGTGTCGCGTATTCACCGATCCGCGAGGACTTCCGTCACGGTCGTTAGTGGTGTGCGGCATGTCCTCATATCTCGCATCCTCACTCGTTCTAGGGTCGAGTGGTGCGCGATGAGGATTCGCAGGAACCGATCGTGGTCGAGTATGGGGGGCGGATCACGCCCGTCGATTTTGTTTTCTGGCGCGCCCTTGGCTTGCTTCCTGCGCTCGCATGGTTCCCGTATTTCCGAGATGGTTAGCGTGTGTGTGCCTCGAATTGGGCGTCTTGACGACGTGCGTCCTGATGGTGGCAGCCTCGATCGCCTTCACTCGCGAGAATGACTGGATCGAGGGAGCACAGATCCAGGTATCACTCATGATTGGCTTCTTCGTGATCGGCCAGATGATGGTGTTCGCCTCGGGCCATTACCTGCTGTTGTCCGGAGGCCGGGGTCCTTCAGCCAGGCGTTGACCCCAGCAGCGCGGTCTACTTCTCCGTCACGGCCTGGACCTCGACAGGGTTTGGGGATATTCACCCGACGAGATCATTCGCTCAGATTCTCGTGGCTTGCGAGCTGCTCAGTACTGTTCTCACCGCCACTGTCGTCTTGGCCACGGCAGTGGCGAAGGCAATCGCTGAGCGCAAGGAGTCGTGCTGAGGCTGCGCTGCGGTTCCTCGGCGAGGGTAGTTGAACGCGTCACCGCCTGTGGTCGCCGGGAGCGTGTCGACTCCGGGCTTCTCCGGCCCCGGTGACCAGCCGTGTGGCAGTTTTGTCGTGGTGGCCGAGCACCTTCGCGGACTTCCGTTCGTTGTGACGGTTGCGGTGAGCGTCATGTGGCCCTGCGCGTCCCGGGCGACGTCTGCTGCCACGCTGATGGGTGGGTAGGAGCTCTCGGGCGGGAGGCTGCCGTCGCCTGTCCCCGGGCGCTTGCACGTTAGGGTCTGTTGGTTGATCGTGCAGGTCCAGCCGTCGCCGGATGCCGCATGCGGAGTGACACCAGTGGGCTAGGTCTGCTGGGTGGTGATGGTTGCGCGGGCCGGGCCGGCGGACTCGGCGGTGTGGGTGTACACGCGGACTGAAGGCACTGCCCGTACCCCGTACCCCGCTGCCGGGCGCTGAGCGGCCGGCGTCATGGTGCGGCTGCGGCTGCGGGTGCCCGACCCGGCCGCCGTGGACGCGGCGGCCGGGTCGGCGTACGTGGGTCGGTCCTGGCCGGAACCGGACGCGGAGTCGGCCCCCGGGACCCCTGTGGCCCCTGGATCCGTGCCGTTAGGAGATACGGATGTCCGACCAGTTCGTGGTCTTGCCGACCTGTGACCGGTTGCCGAGGCCACCGTGGACGTTGCCCTGGTTCAGCCAGGCGCGGCCGTCCTTGTCGAGCGAGATGAGGTCGGCCCGGCTGTCCCCGGACAGGTCGAGTCCGCCGACGACGTCCTTGTAGGAGATGCCCCAGTCCTTGAAGACCAGCGACCGGGGCATGAAAGTGCCTGCGCCGGTCCCGCTGAATCTCCAGAGCTCGTTCGACGCGTCGAGGGCCAGCAGGTCGTTCTTGCCGTCGCCGTCGAGGTCCCCGGCGGCGATCAGCTTCTTGTAGCCGTCGAAGCCGGACCCGACGAGCGCGCGGGCTTTGAAGCCGCCCGCGCCGTTGCTCGCGTATACGTATAGCTTCCCGGTCGAGGCGGACCGGGTCAGCAGGTCGGCCCGGCCGTCGCCTGTCACGTCGCCGGGCGAGACGACCATGTCGTACCCGCTCCAGTCCGAGGAGACCTTGACGTGGGACGACTGCTGGTCGGGCAGCCCGCCGCAGATCGTCGGATAGACGCGGGCCTCGCCCTTCGGGTAGCGGACGAACACGTCGTTGCAGCCGTCGCCGTCGAGGTCGCCGAACGGCAGCACCAGCGTCCCCGTCGGCCAGCTGCTCGCGCGCTGCCCCGCGGACAGTTTCGTCACGTCGCCCGCGTACACCTTCAGACCGGTGCTGTCCCGGCCGAAAAGGTCGGCCTTGCCGTCGTCCGTGTAGTCGCGCCACTTGGGCAGCGCGCGGCTGGTGGTGGTGGCCTGGTAGACGCCGTCCAGGACGGCTGTGTTCGTCTCGGTCCGCCTATATTCGTCCCACAGCACGACGGGTCGGCTGAGCGCGTCGGCGGCCCCCTGGGGCGCCCCGGTGAACTGGGCGCTCGTCGCGCTCAGCCGCCGCGGGGCGGACCAGGTGCCGCCCTTGAAGACGGCGGCCATCGTGTACTCCTCGTACGAGTAGCCCTCCTGCCACGTCACCGTGACCGTGCCGCCCGAGGTGGCGGCCGCGCCGACCGCGCGCACCTTCTTGTGCGTGGAGAAGGGCTGCGTGTACGGCTGCCAGACGCCGGTGGCCGCCGAGCGCACCGCGTACCAGGAGCCGGTCGAGTAGCCGGGCCCGCCGGCCACGAAGAGGTCGCCGTTGGGCAGGTAGACGGGCGCCGTCATCCCGTACGTGCTGCCGTAGTTGGCGGCGGACCGTGGGGTGCTCCACTGCGTGGCGCCGGCGGCCCGGCGCGTGTGCATGAGGTGCGCGATGTTGTCGTAGAACACGTCGAAGCCGCCCTGCGGACTGGCGAAAAGCTTCGGGCGCGCCAGGTCCACGCCCGGAACCGGGAAGCCCTGGACCGCGGTCCAGGTGGTCGCGCCCGGGGCCTTCTCCAGGGCAACAACGGCCTTGCTTGCCCGCCACTGCCACACCAGCAGTGCGGTGCCGTCGTTGGCGACCGCCAGGTCCATGTCGGAGATGTCCCGGCTGCCGGACGGCGGCTGCTCGTTGAGGTCGGCCGGAGCCGTCCACGCGGCCTGCGGGCCACTCTTCTCGGCGGCCTTCACGACGCCTGAGACCGACCACAAGGCAACCAGCCGGCCGTCGGGGGCCGCCGCCAGGTGTTGGTAGCCCTTCTGCGGGACCGCGGCGACGTACTCGGGCTCGGAGAAGGCGGTCGCGCCGGGCGAGAGGGAGGCCACCTTCAGCCAGTAGTTGTTGTGGTCGTCGGCGCGCTTGGCCCGCCACACCAGTCGCACCGAGCCGTCGCCGAGCGAGACCAGCTCGGTGTTGTACCCGCCGGCGTCCGGCCAGGTCTGCGGGGCGAGCCAGCTGCTGCTGCCGGCGGTCCGGATCCGGGTGGAGCGAGAGAGCCCGTCGCCGGTGAGGGAGACGACGGCGCCGTTCCCGGCCGACACCAGGGCGTTGAGCCCACCCGAGGCGGAGGCGGGGTCGGGGTTCGGGGTGTGCAGGGTGCGGGTGCCCCACGGGCCTGGCGCACGCGTCTCGATGGCGGCCGGGGCAGTGCCGACGGCCGTGGCGGTGGTGCCGGTGGCCGCTGCCGTGGCGGTGGTGTGGGCGGTGGCAGGGGCTGTGGCCACCAGAGCGAGGACGGGAGTGAGCGCGATGCCGAGCACCGCGCGGGACTGCGCAGTCATGGGAATGCCCCCCCGGGCAGGGCGTATCCGGTCACACGGATTCGCCGAACTGTTCGAACAAGTCAGGCGCAGCGTATATCAACGAAGATCGTCCCGCGGGGGAGGTTTTCCTGCAGATTCTTTGCTGGGTGCGGACCGGGGTGCAGTGACCGGACCTGGATTGGTCCGTGGAAGACGGTCTGCTAACGCCCATCGGCTGTGGTCGGCCGTGGGGACCCGCGAACGTGCTCCAGCTGGCCCAGGCCAGGCCGCGTCGTCTTTCCGGCTTGGAGGCCGCGACGGGCCGCAGCAGGGCGTGCCTGATTCCGCCGCCATCGCTCAGTGCGACCACGTCCGGGACGAGGACGTCCAGTAAGCGCTGCAAGTCGCCGGTTTCGAAGGTGCGTTGAAAGGCCTGGAGCACGGCGGGGCTCTCGGCCGGGGAGACGGTGCCTCGCGGTCGGTGCGCGGCGACGGGTGCCTAGAGGACTGATGAAGATCTTGGGGCCGGTTGGTGAACCCGCAAGGTGCCGGGCTTCGGCCGTGTCGGCGACAAACGACGGCCCACCCGCCCTCGGTTCCGCCTGGGAAGCGACGAGGAAGGGCGGGTGATCTGGTGCAGGGCCGTCCCTGACGGGGGGCTCGGGGCGGCTCGGCTGCTCCAGCGCTGGCCCTCCCTCGATTCGCCGTCGATGAGCCCGCTGGCGGTCTGTGCCGTCCCCGGAACATCGGCGAGCCCCGGGGACGGTGTTCTAGCGCACGTACTTTGGCAGGTAGGGGTCGCGGATCAGGTGTGCCTTGTCGGTCTTTCCGTCGGTGGCGGTGGCGGTGGCGGTGGCGGTGGCGGTGGCGGTGGCGTACGCGGTGCGGTACTGGCAGTTGGTGTGCTCCGGCTAATGACCAGTCGTGCGAAGGAACCGCAACGTGGTGACGAGCTCGTCGCCGAAGTCCTCGCAGAGCGCGAGCAACTCGCTACCGGTTGATGAGTCCAGCAGTCCTGTCGAGGTAGCCAGGGTCTGCAGGGCGTCGTGGCAGGTGGACTCGACAACGAAGTTGCGCGAAGCGACATAGCCCCGGCCCCTTGTGTCACCCGCCAGGCCGACAAGGAACTGGCGGCGGGCTTCCTCCTCCGGGTGCGAGTAGAACGAGCCCTCGACCAGAGCGTCAAGATAGGTCGCCAGGCCACAGAAGGTTTCCACGACTCGCTCGGCCTTGTCCGAGTCCGGCTCGTCCAGGAACTCGCCGAAGGTCAGCAGGCTGGTGATGGTCTCCAACTGGATTAGCTGGACTGTGTCCGGATCGACTTCGGATGCGAAGAGCGGGGCTTGGCACAACTCGGCGGCTGCCTGCCTGTACGCGCGATGCGACTCTTCGCCGGGAGCTGCTGCGGCCAGCTGGAACAACGACTCCAGCGCAGACGACTGGATGCCCCACTCCTCATCCAGTTCGAACGCGAGGACCGGCGCATGCCACCGCCATAGCGCCAGGGCGACGGCCTGTCGCTGTTGGCTTGGCATCAGGCCAGCCACCCGCGCGATCTGCACCATGTCCTGCATCTGCGTGATTCCTTCATCTCGGGGCAGTCTGGAAGCCGCCGACGAATCGCATGATCGCGAGGGCGGAACTTGGCCGCCTGCAGTGCCTCCGTGAGGATGTTCAGGTTGTTCGCCACAAAACGATCATGGACGCCCTCGTGTCCTCCCCGGAGGCAACCCCTTCGACTCGTTCAAGCCGACGGCCAGGCTCCGGCCAGTTGCTCGCGCGCGGCAGCGGCTTGCCGCCGACCTGCCCGGAACGCGGGGACCCACGCCGACGGGTCCGACGGGTCCGTGCCGAGCGCCGCCGCCGAGGCCTCGTCCGGGAACAGAGACACCACCGTCTCCCCGCCCAGCGCGGCCGATGCTTCCTGCCCGGGAGGCTGACGCGCCATCGGCTCCACAACGACCAACGTACGCGCGCCGGCTATGAGGTCCGCGTTGGTGCCTGCCCGCAGCGCGCCGTCGATGTAGTGGCGCCCGCCGACCGAGACGGGAGGCGCCGCGCCCGGGAACGCGCTGGAAGCCGCGACGGCAGTGGCCAGCGGGACGCCGCTGTCGCGATCCCAGACCACCGGCTCGCCGCTTCCAGCCTCCACAGCAGGGATCAGCAGGCGGCGCTCGGTCGGCCAGATGTCCGTGCCGACGAGCCGGCGTCGTACCGCGACCAAGGCTTGCTCGGCCTCCGGGTCGGCCGTGTCAAGGGCGATCCGCCCGACTCGCCGGCGGGCCTCCACCGGTGGCAGGCCGGCACCGAGGACCGCGAAGACCTCACCCATGCGCTGCGGGTCGGCCTGCGGCGGCCGGGGACCGTCGCCGCGGTTGCCGGCGGGGTCGGCGAAGTGCGCGAGGTCCTGGCCGGTGGCCAGCGTGGCGCCCACGATCGCACCGGCCGAGGTACCGACGATCAGGTCCGCCGCGCCCAGGTCGATGCCGAGGCCGCGCAGGCCGTGGGCGAGTCCGGCCATCCAGGCGGTACCAACGGACCCGCCCGGGCCGAGCACGAGCGCGCTGTCCAGTGAATGCATCGTTCCCCCAACCGTTGCTGTGGCGATCTCCACCCTAAGCTGAAGGTGAACGAGTCGAAGGGGCCGCCTGCTGAAGGCGGAACGCACCTGTTCAGACCGCTGCGGCAGACCAGCGAGTCAATCAACCAGACCCTCAGGGGTCGGCTCGACCTGGAACGACACGGCGGCAAGAGCCCTGCCGGAGTCGACGCCCGGGTCCTGTCCTGCAAACTTGCGCTGACCGCGCCAATCCGGCCCGACGACAAGACCGGTCAACCCGTCCAATGATCACTGGTTGACTTCGATCGCTGACCACGACAGCACCCCTTGGAATCATTCATCTGGTCCAGACCGCCGGCGGCTGCCTCGGACGCATCCGCTACCGCAAGGTGTGCGAACTCGACGGCCAGGCCCTCGCCGAGCACCAGATCAACCGCGGCCACGAGACGCCCACAGGTAGGCCCCGGTTCTCGCCGTAAGACCAACGGGGCACTCGGCGACGGCAACCCGCGATCCGGACTGAGTGCGAACAGTCCGATACAGCACCTACGACGCCAGTGACAGGTCCTTGCGGGCGCGTCGCGCGGCCCGCGCCCGGAACGCGCCGGTCAGGGCGATGGCACTCAGCGCACTGGTGACTGCGAGGCAGAGCCAGGCGAAGGTGTCGCCGATCTGGTCGGAGGGGGTGGTGGTACCGCGGGTGGGCGCGTACGCCACCGTCGCCTGTCGACCGGCAGTGGAGTAGGCGGTCGTGGCCAGGACACGGCCCTGGTGGTCGAACGCGGCGGACACGCCCTCGGAGGGCAGGGCGCGCCTGCTCCAGACGCTCCTGCGTGTTCATGTGCATCCCCCTTCCTCCTCGCCGTACATCTGGGCAAGGCGGAACCGCGCGCTGCATGAGGAAAAGGCGGCAGAGGACGAAAACGCTGCATCAGAACGCAGTTAGGTGAGGGATGTTTTTGTGACTGGCGGCGTTGGTGGTCGCCGGACGCTGTGTGAGTGCTCGTCGTTGGTACCGTAGTGATGTCTCCGATGTCCGCTGAGCCTTGATCGAACTGGTCTTCACCGCAGCAACAACCGGACCGCCGTGCGGTCCAGACCCGAGGTGCGGGCCGACCTTCTCGAACCCTTCCTCGATACCGTCGTCACCCCCGAGCACCAGGCCGCGGCCCTGACCCGCCTCAGCAAGGGCGGCCTGGCACCGGCAGAGGTGGCCGGCATCCGTGACAAGGTCGCCCCGATCATGCTCGCCTACAACGCCGTCCTCTGGGAATGGCACCACCTCGGCCTGGCCGACCTCCTTTACGCGGCGCCGGCTGCCCCCTGGGTCCCAGAGCACCAACGGATCGAACCCGCCGACAAGGCCGTCTTCTTCGCCTGGGCCATGAACATTGCAGACCTTGGCTAGTGCCGTGACCGAAAACGATCACCGGGTAGGGTGACGGCTGGGTGGGCAGCGGTGGATGTCGCGCAGGTCAGCTGAAGGTCGTGCCATGGTCTGTCAGTTGCCTGGTCTAGGGTCGCCCGCATGGCTGAGCCCTCCTTTCTGACCGCCGTCCGCGAGTCGTACGACACGGTCGCCGCCGATTACGTCGAACGCGTCCCGCCTCCAGCCGAGATGGACCCGCTGTCACGCGCGATGCTGGCGGGGTTTGCAGAACTGGTGCGGACGGCCGGTCTGGGGCCGGTCGCGGACCTGGGGTGCGGCCCCGGACGGGTGACGGCGCACCTGGCCGGGCTGGGGGTGTCCGTCTTCGGCGTCGATCTGTCGCCGAAGATGGTCGGGCTGGCCCGGCACGCCTATCCGAACCTGCGGTTCACTGAGGGCTCGATGACCGCGCTGGAGATGAGGGACGACGAGCTCGGCGGCATCCTGGCCTGGTACTCCACCCATCACACGCCCCCGCAGTGGCTGCCGGATGTGTTCGCCGAGTTCCACCGCACGCTCGCGCCCGGCGGCTACCTGCTCTGGGGAGACTATGTCGGCAATGAGCGGCTGCAGCCGACCCGCGGCTATGGCCGTCCGGTGTCCTACGAGTCGTACCTCCTGCCCCTGGACCGCATGGTCGACCTGTTGGACCAGGCCGGACTCGTCGTCGCCGCGAGACTGGAACAGGAGCCCGGCGGACGCGTGAACAGACCGCACGCCTGCCTCCTGGCCCGCAAGCCCGAAACGCCCTGACGGGGATCGTTCCCGGGGTGAGGCCGCTCGGCTGGACCGCCGACGATCACGGGGCGGGCGGTCAGACCGCTGGGTTGAGAGGGCGGCCGCCCCAGCGGATGCCTTTCTCGCTGCGGACACGGGCGCGTTCCCGGCGCTGCGCGGCCAGGTCGCCTGGATGGCGTGCGTTCTGGTTGCGCCAGTGCAAGTAGTGATGCAGCGCGCGGGTCTGGACTGTGTGGTTGGGGTGGTTCGAGTTGGCGAGGGTGAACTGCCGCAGCGGCCCGAAGTGCGCCTCGACCGGGTTAGCCCAGGATGCGTTGGTCGGTGTGAAGCAGAGCTCGACCTTGTTCCTGGCCGCCCATCGGCGGATCTTGCTGCCCTTGTGGGCGCAGAGGTTGCCGAGGATGACGTAGATGGGGGCGCCGTCCGGGCGGGCCGCCCGGAGGCGCTTGAGTGCGGCGAGGCTGTGGTCGGTGCCTTTGCGGCGCCGGTTGACGCCCCAGAGAGTGTCGTCGCCGACGGAGTAGCAGCCGTGGAAGCAGCGCACTCCGTGGGTGCGGTGATAGGTCGCCGGCAAGCGGTCGGGCTTGCCGTGCTTCGCCCGGCACAGGCCGGCGGTGGGGCGGATGCCGAGCGGGCCGAACCCGTCGAAGGCTAAGGTGCGCTCGGGCCGCTCGGTCAGCGCGTACTCGATCCGGTCCAGCTTGGCGTCGAAGTCGGGGTCGGTGGACTCCTTCCACGTCTTGGTCCGCTGGAACGTCACGCCGCGACGCTTCAGCAGGCAGCGCAGGGCCTCGCGTCCAATACGTATCGGGCGGGCGACGTTGCGCCGCAGGTGCTCGGAGAGTTTCCGGACCGACCAGCGGGTGAAGGGCTGACCGAGCTTGACCGGCCGGGTGGTGGCCGTCTGGATGACGAAGTCCTCGTCGTCATCTGAGCAGGCGGGGACGGCCTCCCGCCCACCGAGGTTCAGACAGGCCAGCCCGATCTCGTTGAAGCGGTGGATCACGTCGCGGACTGTGTCCTCGTCCGCCTGCACGAGCCGCGCGATCACCGGCACGCTGTTCCCGCCCGCCGAGGCCAGCAGCATCATCGCCCGCCGGAACCGCACCGTGCTCGTACTGCCCCGACGCGCGATCCGCTGCAGCTTCTGCCCCTCCTGCCCAGTCAGCCTGCGGACCCTGACCGGTTGCGCCATCCCGCCTCCCCGCGCCGATCGGACGTGTCGTCACATCCAACCGGCCCGAGGACCACGAACACCACGCCGGTGATCGTTTGCGGTCACGGCACTGGTCACCACCCTCAGCCCGGTAACGGCTCCTGCAGTTCGGGGTACTGGTCGCGCTGCCAGTCCGGCACGCGGACGGTCTCCAGTTCCCCGGCGCCCCGGCAGAACCTGTCCTCACAGCACTCCGGGCAGTGCTCGCGGTCGTGTTCCTGGCTCGACCGGTCCGTACCCCCGCTGGACACGCACCTGCACACGGAACCCGTCCGCTCCGCGGCAACGGTGATCAGCTCCGTTCCACTGCCCGCATCCGTCACCTCGTCGGTGACCTGCCAGCCTGCCAAGGTGAGCAGCGACACCGCGCGTGACCAGGGTGGTGTCGTACTGCTCGGGCAGACGCTCGATACGGGCCGAGGCACGGTATTGGTACCGCAACGGCTCATGCCAGTCGACGATCAACGGATCAGGCAGCATATGGAGGTCCGGAAGCCGGGCCGGAGTGAGCTGCGCGGCCAGTCGGCGCAACTCCGCACGCAGCGACTCGGCCGCCAGGTCCAACTCCTCGCGCGCACCCTCGATCTCCGCCATCCGGACAGCCCCATCATCAAGCCGCTCGGCCACAGCGACTCGCGGCCCATCGGGTTCCATCATCCATCTACAAAGTCGTGGAAACCCAGGCAGTCCGGGTCCTGCAATGGGCAGGCCGGATGTGGGGTGCGGTCCGCCTTGGGCGTCGACGGCTCGGGATCCCAATATCCTGGCCCCGGCGCCGGCACCCCGAACGCGGTGCACAAGCAGTCGTCCGTGCAGGAGCCGGAGAACACCGGGTCTCCATGACGGTAGCGCGGATGGCCGCACCGGCAGTTGAATGTCGCCCAACTCGCCATCCGGCTCCCGTCCCCAGCAACTCTCGCCCCGGTCAGGGTAGCGGCGACGTCGTGGAAGAGGGGAGCCCCAACAACATTCTGGCGCTGTGCCAACGAGGGCACCAGACGCCGCAGGCCCGCACTGCGGGCGGACCGACGCCACTTCCGATACAGGCCTGGCTTGATCTTTGACGTCCGGTGTCGAATGGGGCGTCGAACTTGATCACTCGGTCTGGTATCTGCCGTACATGGAGGCGGCCTTCGTCTGGACATGTGCTCCGACCAAGGAACACACATCTTCAGTACGAAGGCCGTGAGGATGAGTCTGCTGCATCGCTACACACGACGAGACGTGGAGCAACTGTCATACTTCCGGGGCGAGTTCTACTCCTGCCTCACCGCACGTTCGGACGCACTGTTCGAGCTGGCCGATGCTGTTCTATGCGGTGACGGGCCGGTGAGGCCGCTGGTCGGGTTGTCACTGGTGGGCGATCACCGCCGCGGCCATGGCGGTCTCTACCAGCTGTGACCCGCGGCCGGGCGGACACGGACCGGCTACGACGAGCCCTGGCCGCAGTGCCACTGCCCCGGGCGGCAACGGCCGGCTGGTCCTGGCCGTCGATCGAGTACGGCCAGCCGGGGACTGGGATGTGCTGTCACGGCCCGCCGGCTGCGTGATCTGCTCCGGCGACTGATCACAGCATGACAGTGGCAGTGGCAGACGGGCGACCCGGACATCCTTATCGTCGCGGACGCCGGATACGACGCACCCCGTCTCGCGTGCCTGCTCAGGGACCTGCCGGTGCAAGTGCTGGCCCGGATGCGCTCGGACCGCGTCCTGCGCAGAGCCGCCCCACCCCGGCAGCCCCACATCCTGGGCCGCCCACCGCGACACGGAGGCGAGTTCGTCTTCGGACAGCCCGACACCTGGGGCACCCAGACACCGAGACGGTTACCGACACCCGCCTCTACGGCACCGCAACCGCACGCTCCTGGAACCGACTCCGCCCCCGGCTCACCCACCGCTCGTCCTGGGCGACGGCCAGGGGCAGGGCCCTGATCGTGGCCGGCTGGTCGACGACCACGAGGACGTGGCCTGCTTGGTCTGCAGTTTCGCGAAGACCTCACGGAGTTCGGGCTCGCTGGTGGGCCGCTGCCTGTCGAAGGCCTTCTTGCCGGCTGGGGTGACGGCGGTGGCGTGGTGTTCGCCCGTGCCGACATCCAGGCCGTGGCAGACGTCGCTGTCGCCGGTGTCGATCACGTGCAGTGTCCTCCGGTCGTACTCGTCGGGGCTAGCCACGGCACTGATCGCCACATCCACATTACGAAGAGCCTCCCGACCTGGGGAAAGGCCGGAGGCCCCGGGACCCTTGCCGCAGGCACGGGGGAACAGCGAAGCCTGCTGATCGTGCGAGCACTGGAGAAGGGATCATCCCCGCACGCGCGGGGGTGTTCCGCATCCCCGTGGCCCATTGTCGTTACCGGCGTGGTTGTCGAAACGAGGACGGGCCGCGGCTGGCCGTCACCGGCCTCTGCCGCGCTGTCCCCCAGGGGTGGTCCCTAGCCAATCTGCACAGCGTGAACGCCCTGGTCGCTGCTTGGAGGGGGTCGATGGCTTTCATATCGACGCCAAGGGGGGACACAAGATGCAGCTGAGGCCCGCACGCCGGACCTCGGTGGACAGTGCCCTCGTCGGCCGGATCACGTACGCCAGCACGATCTGCCCGTGGAGGGCCACATCAGCAGGGCCGCGTCACCGGCGATCAACCGACCGCCAGAGAGGCCGACGCGCTCTGCGGTCCGCCACTGCCAGGAGTGGTCAACCCGTGACGTCCGCGGCGCCGCACCGCAACCGCGGTGGCCGAAAATATGTCTCTCAATGCGTGCCCGGAGCTCCGGAACGAGCGGGATCTCCGTTGGCGCAGCGGATCTGGGGGACGGCATGAACGCATGGGCAGTGCCCGGATACACCGAGTCGCTGGAGCTCGGATCCGGGGCGAGCGGACGGGTCGTACTGGCTGTGCACGAGGAGACCGGCCTTCCGGTTGCGGTGAAGTACCTGAGCGAGTCACTGCGCACCCGCCCGGGATTCGTGCACGAGTTCAGGGCCGAGGCGCGATTGCTCGGCGGGCTGGAAAGCCCGTACGTCGCCGGGTTGTACGAGTACGTTGAGAGCCCGGACGGCGCCGCCATCGTGATGGAGCTGGTGGACGGTGTCTCCTTGCGAGCCCTGCTGGCCAGGGAGGGTCCGCTGGATCCCGAGGCCGCGCTCGTGATCCTCAAGGGTTCGCTGCTCGGACTGGCCGACGCGCACCGTGTCGGCGTCGTCCACCGCGACTACAAGCCGGAGAACGTCCTGGTCGTGCCAGACGGATTGTCCAAGCTCGTCGACTTCGGGATCGCGGTGGACACCGGCACCCGGGTCGGCGTCGCGGGAACCCCCTCCTACATGGCCCCGGAACAGTGGACCGGCGCGCCCGCCTCTCCCACCGCCGACGTGTACGCGGCCACGGCCACGTTCTTCGAGTGTCTGACGGGCCACAAACCGTACTCGGGTGACAACCTCGCCGAACTCGCACTACGGCACGTCGACGCGCCCATCCCCGCCGACGAGGTCCCCGAGCCGGTGCGCGCACTGGTGCGGCGAGGCCTGGCCAAGGATCCGGAGGAACGGCCCACCCATGCCGAGGCGTTCGTCTCGGAACTGGAGGCGGCCGCCGGCGCCGCCTACGGGCCCGACTGGGAGGAACGTGGCCGCGGCCGGCTCGCCGCGCTGGCCGCACTGCTGCCGCTGCTGCTGCCCTCGGCGCGCAAAGCCCCGCAGACCTCGACGGACACCGCACGCACGGTCCTGGCCCGGGGAGAGGGCTACAGCCCGGCCCGGTCGTGGCTCCCCGGCCGGGCGGGGATGCTGGTGTCCGCGGCGGCCGTGCTCCTGGGCATCCTCCTGACCTACGCCGCCCAGCACGCCCCGGCAGCGGATCCGCAGCAGACGGCGCAGGCCCTGGCCACCACCAGCGACCAGCCCGGCATGACGTCGCATGGTCCCACCGCACCGACTTCGTCGGCCCACGCATCCCCGTCCCCGACCACCACTATGGCCCCCAGCCTGTCGCCCTCGGACCCACCGACTGCGGACACCACCGGCACCGGCGAGCCCTCGATGTCCGTCACCACGACTGCGTCCGGGGAGACGACGTCCGGCGGGGCGACCACCGACGCGACACCGACCACCGCCTCGCCCACCGCGCCGGCCGCTCCCGCAGTCAAGGACGTCGCGGTGTCGGCCTTCCGGCAGACGGGTCCGTCCACAGCCACGGCAACCGTCGACATCACCACGGACGGCACCGGGCCGGTCTCCATCACCGTCTCGTGGTTCACCAGCGATTTTGCAGGAACCCCCGGCACCCCGGACGGTACGCCGCAGACCTTCGAGCGCAGCGGCGCCACCCAGTACTCGCTCACCGTCGACCACCCCTTCCAGAACAGGGGCTGCTACTGGGCAGTGCAGGCCACGACGACCCCGGCCGCCGCCGACGGCGCCTCGCAGCAGCTTCTCACCAGGCAGTGTGACCTCCGATGACCGCTCAGAACGACCGCACCCCGGCGCCTGCCGACGAACCCACCCACATACGCGAACCCGCCGACGAACCCACCCCCACCATCCACTTCGCCCCCGCCGCCGAGCACGCCCCCACCGTCCACCTCGCCCCCGCCGCCGAACGCCCCGAAGTCCGCGAAACCGACCCGACCGATGCCGAGTACAGCGCCACGGTGCTGGCCAGCCACTGGATCCAGCGGCCCGAGCCCGACGACACCGACACCCTCGTCGGGCCGTCCGGCACGGAGATCGCGCCGACTGCACCGACGCGGCCGGATCGTGTCGAAGGCACCGTGCTGCGTTTCGGTCCGGGAGTGACTGCCGCCGTTGCGCTCCGCACCGACCGGACGCTCCCCACCGTGCCACCGGCCCCCGCGCCCCCACACCGGCGCCTGCGCAGGCATGCCCTGCCCGCGCTGGTGCTGGTCTGCGTCATCGCGTTCCTGGCCTGGCAGCACTTCTGGCCGTCCGTCGAGGTGCGCACCGTGGCGGTCTCGGTCCGGCAGACGACTGTCGGGTGTGACGGCACCGCGGACATCATCGGCCTGGTCACCACGAACGGCCGGCCCGGCAGGCTCTCCTACCGCTGGAGCCGAAGCGACGGCACCGCCTCGGCCGTCCTGCGGGAAACGGTGGCCCGAAGTCAGAGGCATGCACGGCTACACCTCCTGTGGACCTTCCAAGGCAAGGGCCACTACAGGGCACGAGCCGAACTACGCATCCTCTCTCCCGACCACCGTACGGTTGCCACTCGCTTCACATACGACTGCCCCTGACCGTCCGTCAGCCTTCGGGGCGGACATGGCCTGGACAGCATCGGCAACGTGGTCCGGGACGGGTGTCCAACTTTCCATACTGACATACGAGTTCGCGATTCGAGCGGGGTACGCGACGCAGCGGACCGGGGCTAGACATTCGGGTCCTTTCGTACGGCATTGCCGAGGAGTTGCGTTGACAGGCCTGGCCCGCAGGCGGGAGGTTCCACGTACCCGGGCAGCCATTCACCATCCGTACCCACCCGCCGAACACCCCACTGTCTCGGCGCGAGGAGGGACCATGAGCCCAGACACCGCCGCCCTGCTCTACTCCGCCCACCCGCTGGTCGTAGCCTCGGCAGGAGAGGCGACGATGGCGCCGGGGTCACCGCGGACCGCCGTGCTCGACGAGATCAAGGCGGGACTGGATGCCGCCCATGAGCTGGTGCAGGCCGGGGATTACGCAGGGGCCGTCCGGGCCTACCAGTCCCTGCGCAACCGCATCTTCCGCCTCCTCAGCGACGGCGGGTCTGCGCAGACGGCGGCGGTCGACCCCCGCTTCGGCGCTCCGCACGACATCGCATACCTGGAGGAAGTCGTCCGCGTCGGCGCCGTACTGCTGGGCGACCTGGTACCCCGTAGGCCCGATCCGCCCGTCATCCAGGCGGACATCGACCGGACCACGCTGGGCGGCTACGGGGAAGCCGCCAAGGCGCTGCCCCGGCCCGATACGGACGAGACCTCGCCGTTCACCGAGATGGCCACGCTGGGCATGGTGGCCTTCGACAGGGGCGAGTACGACCTTGCGGCCAAGAGGCTGTCGGCGGCGGCCGACCAGGCCAAGGACGACAGGGTGGCCCGGGCGAGCCTCCTGCTCAACGCGGGAACGGCTGCTGCCCAGGCGGGCCTGAGCGATCAGGCCCTGGAGCTTCTGAGCGCCGCGGGTGACGGTTTCCGCGACGCCGAGGATGCACTCGGTTCCGCGCAGGCCATGCACAATCTGGCGGTCGTCCTGGCGACAACCGGTGCGGCCGCCAAGACCGAAGAGGTGCTCAAGCAGACCGACGCGGAGTCCGGGAGGGCGGCGGGCACGGTCGGGAAAGCCCTGGGGGTGATGCGGTCGCTCGGTCGGCTGGGCACCGCTGGTCAGACGAACGGCAAGGGCATGGCTGGTTTCCTGGACGGTGCGACGGACCATGACGTCACCGGTGTCCACGTCGGTACCGGTGTGGGCGGGCTGCTGACGGACGGGGCCGACGTCGGCGCCCGGGCCGTCAGCGCCGACGTCCAGCAGGCGCTGGGCCAGGGCATCCGGCTCATCGTCCGTGATCCGCTGATCCGCACGGCGTGGCGCAGCGATCCCCTCGTGGGCACCCTGGAACACGACGACCGCGAGGTCCGCTACACGGCGGGGTTCGCGATGGGCTCACAGATCAGGACCGTCGGCTGGCGGCGGGCCGCCGCGCCGTCGGTCGAGGAACTCCTGTCGGCCGCGTACCGGATCCGGCTCGACGCGAAGACACATCTGGAGCTGCGCTGGTCGGTTCTGACCGCCGTCGACCTGTCCGTCCAGCTCGCCCATCTGTTCTACTACGTGATCCCGGTCGGACTCGCGGAGGCGTACGCGGGGCTCGGCGACTGGGCCAACGCCCGTCTCTGGCTGTACCGGGCCGCCGATTACCCGTACCTGAACCGGCACCTCGAGGCAATGGTGCTGTGGCTGCGGCTCGCGCAGACTTACCTCGGCGAGGGCGACGCCCTGTACCGGCAGGGCGAGTTCGTCGAAGCGCTGGCCGCCTACGGTGCGGTGGTGGCCGCCGACGGGACCCGTGGCAGTGCCGACCTGTACACGATGCCCGCGCTCACCGAGGTCGGTACCCTCGTCGCCACCCTACTGGACGACCCACGGACGCTGCCCGGGGACCTGGATGCCGGTCTGGGTGCGGTCGTGCTCGACATCGCCGCCAAGGTGGCCCAACTCGTCCGGAATCTGGACTGGTTCGGGGTCCCGGTGGACTTCGTGCCGCCGTTCACCTTCGACTACCTGCAGAACGCCGCCCGTTTCCTCGGTCAGCAGGCCCAGGCCGCCGAGCGGGACTTCATCCAGTTCATGGAGCGCTACGACACCGGGAAGCTGACACGGCTCCAACTGCAGCAGGCGGTGGCAGCCGCGACCGCCGACCGGGCCGTCGCCGACCAGCAGGCCGCCGCCGCTCAGGAGGAGGTCCAGCTCGCCCGGACCGCGCAGGACCTCGCCAACCAGCGCCGGGCCCACGCTCAGTCGGCGCGCGACGCCTATACCGCGATGTCCGGCGAGCAGATCGCGCTGGAGACACAGACCGCCTGGTACAGCTCACAGAACACCTGGGAGCTCAACAACCCGATCCCCGGGGACGGACGGCAGATCCACGAGGTCATCGCCGCGGACCGGCACCGGCTCGGCGTGATCAACCGCGACTACGAGCTGCTGCGGATGCAGCAGAACATCGACGAACTCGCGCTCGCCGCCCAGCAGTCGAGCGACCAAGTGGCCCTCTCTCAGGCGCGAGCGCAGGCGACGGACCTCGCGGCGCAAGCCGCGAGGCTGCGCCGGCAGCAGGCCCAGGAGCTGGCAACCGGGTTCGAACAGGGCTTCTTCACCCCGGAGGTGTGGCGGCAGCTGGCCGACTTCATGCGGGCGCAGGCCCAGCGGTACCTGTATTGGGCGACCCGGGTCGCCCGGCTGATGGAGCGGGCCTACGAATTCGACTACGACACCACCGTCGACCGGATCCGAGCCGACTACACTGCCGGCGCAGTCAACGGGATGCTCGGCTCGGACCAACTCCTTGCCGACATCGACTACTTCACCTACGACCGGGTCACCCGCACCACCCACAAGACGCTGCGAGCCGGCTTGGTCGTCTCTCTGGCGGAGATGTTCCCGTTCGCGTTCGCCGGCTTCCGCAACACCGGTCAGATCTCGTTCAACACCCTGCTGTCCGATCTGGAGCGCGACTATCCCGGCTCCTGCAACCACCGCATCCAGGCTGTCGAGGTCGCGGTGATCGGGCTGGTCCCCGACGGCGGCCTGCGCGGCACACTCGTCAACAGCGGAACCTCCCAGTACAGGGCGCTCGACGGGACCGTCAAGTGGCGGCTGCAGAACGTCGACACGATGCTGCTCAGCTCCTACGGCCGCGACGACAGTGTGCTGTTCCGGCCGCACCCGGAGCTGCTCACCGTGTTCGAGGGCGTCGGCATGGCCTCCGGCTGGACGCTGCGGTACCCGCCGGACATCAACGACGTCGACTTTCGGTTCATCGTCGACGTCCAGGTGACCTTCCACTTCGAGGCGCAGTTCGACCGGTCCCTCGCCGAGACGGTCGCCGCGATCCCGCTGCCCCCGGAGGCGCTGCGGGCGAGCACGTCGTTCAGCCTCGGCAGCGACTTCCCGGACAGGTTCTTCCTGTGGCGCAGCCAAGGCGCGGCCACCCTGCCGGTCGAACCCGAGTACCTGCCGCACCACCATCTCGCTCCGGTCGTGCGCTCCGTGTCGCTGCAACTGCTCGGCACTGACGGCCCGGCCCCGGCAGTACCCCTGACGATCACCGCACCCGGCGGTGCCACCGCCGACGTCACCCCGGACGGCAACGGGCGGGTGCCCTCGACGCTACCGTCCCTGGCCGCGCTGCGGGGCGCTGCCGTGCTGGGCGACTGGCAGCTGGCCACCACCGCGGACGGCCCCGACCGCGCCACCGTGTACGACGTCCTGCTCTTCGTGGAGTACGGCTACACCCGGCGAGGTGCGGCGTGAACGGCACTACTCCGGACGTCCTCAGCCTGCCCAAGGGCGGTGGCGGCGTGAGCGGGCTGGGCGGGAGTTTCACCCCCGACCTCAACACCGGCGGCGGAGGTTACGCCGTCCCGCTGGATCTGCCGCAGGGCGTCGACGGCCACACTCCCAAGCTGACCCTGCAGTACGCCACGGGCTTCGGCGACGGGCCGTTCGGGTTCGGCTGGTCGCTGCCCGTCCTGCGGGTCGAGCTGTCCTGTGACGGGCGGCTGCCGCGGTACGACGGCACCGATCCGCTGGTCCTGCCGGGCGCCGGTCCGCTGGTCGAGGCGCCCGGGGGTGCGGGCCGGCTCGTGCCGGAGACCGACGGGCTGGGCTGGCGGATCCGGCGGCAGGGCGACGGCTTCGAACTCACTGACCGCTCCGGCATACGCCACCTGGTCGGCACCACGGCCGCCGCCCGTATCGCCGATCCGGCCGATTCCCGCCGGGTGTACGCCTGGCTGCTGGAACGCTCGATCCGGCCGTCCGGCGACGAGATCGTGTACACCTGGACCGCCGACCGGCTGCCGGAGTCGGTGTCCTGGGCGAGGTACCGGCTCGAACTGCACTACGAGTCCCGGCCCGACCCCGTCTTTGACGGCCGTCCCGGATTCCAACTGACCACCACCCGGCGGTGCACGTCGATCGAACTGCACGCCCCGGCACAGTCCCAGAGCCTGCTCCGTCGCTACACCCTCGACTACGCCGCGGGCCAACCGACCGGGCACAGCCTGCTCGCGGGGGTGACCCTCTCCGGACACACCGCGGACGGCGGCACGGCCACGTTTCCGCGGCTCGTGTTCGGCTACACCACCGGGGGCGGATTCGGCGTACGGGCGGTCGACCCGGACGTTGCCCGGGTC
>NZ_JBFAET010000116.1:0-29419 GCF_040642095.1 Streptomyces sp. NPDC020362 | reverse complement strand
GTTGATTTTTGGCACGCTGTTGAGTTCTCAAGGAACGGTCGCTTCCTTTGTACTCACCCTCTCGGGCTTTCCTCCGGGCTTCCCTTCGGTGTTTCAAACTCTACCAGGGTTTTTCCGTCTCCCTGACCACTCTTTCGCAGGCATGCAAAAGATGATCCCGAGATAGGATCTGACGAGTTTGGGTTCTGCTCGGTGGAGGCACTTTTGCGTCGCCCCGCCTCAAGCAGGAGTACGACTGTACACGGGGCCCGGAAGCGCGTGCAAATCGACCGGGCTGGTGGTCTAGACCACTTCCTGGTAGCTTCTAAACGGAACCGCCACTTCATCTGACATACGCTGCTGTTCAGTGCCGTCCGGGACAGGCAGTGACGGCCCGTATGCAGCTTCACGCCTGGGAGGCCTCCCATGACCACCGTGACGTCCCCTCTCGCTGGACGCGCCATCGGACTGGCCGCCGTGCCGGATCCGGTCTTCTCCGGGGCCATGGTCGGCCCGGGCACCGCGATCGACCCCGTGCGTGAGCCCTCCGAAGCCGTGTCGCCCGTGGACGGCGTCATCGTTTCCCTGCACCCGCACGCTTTCGTCGTGGTCGACGGGGAGGGGCACGGCGTTCTCACCCATCTCGGCATCGACACCGTTCAGCTCAACGGTGAGGGCTTCGAGCTCCTCGTCAACAAGGGCGACACCGTTACGCGCGGGCAGAGCATCGTGCGCTGGAACCCCGCCGCGGTCGAGGCCGCGGGCAAGTCCGCGGTGTGCCCCGTCGTGGCGCTGGAGGCCACGGCCGAGTCCCTCTCCGACCTCTGTGACAGCGGTGACGTGAAGGCCGGCGGCAGTCTCTTCACCTGGAACTGACGGCAGAGCCGTCGCAGGGCGGCGTTCAGGACAACCACTGCGGCGGCGGGACCCGCCGCACTATCGGAGACGGGTGAGATGGTGACAACGCTGCGAGGCGTCGGCGTGAGCCACGGTGTGGCGATCGGCGAGGTTCGGCACATGGGAACGGCGGTGCTGGAGCCGCCGGCCAAGCAGATCCCGGTGGAGGAGGCGGAGCGCGAGCAGGGGCGGGCGCGCCAGGCCGTGGACGCCGTGGCGGCCGACCTGATGGCACGCGGCAATCTGGCGGGGGGCGAGGCCCAGGCCGTGCTCGAGGCACAGGCCATGATGGCCCAGGATCCCGAGCTGATGGCGGACGTAGAGCGGCGCATCGCCGTCGGCAGCACGGCCGAGCGCGCGGTGTACGACGCGTTCGCGGCGTACCGGGAGCTGCTGGCCGGGGCCGGGGAGTACCTCGCCGGGCGGGTGGCCGACCTCGATGACGTGCGGAACCGTATCGTCGCCCGCCTGCTCGGGGTTCCCATGCCGGGTGTCCCGGACAGTGACGAGCCCTATGTACTGGTGGCACGGGACCTGGCTCCGGCCGACACGGCGCTGCTGGATCCGACTCTGGTCCTCGGCTTCGTGACCGAGGAGGGCGGGCCGACCAGTCACAGCGCGATCCTGGCGCGGGCGCTCGGCGTTCCGGCGGTCGTGGCGCTGCCGGGCGCCGGTGAGCTGGCCGAGGGCACGGTGATCGCCGTCGACGGCAGTACGGGTGACATCTTCGTGGACCCGAGCGACGAGAAGAAGGCGGAGCTGCAGGCCGCGGCCGCCGAGCGCAAGGCGGCGCTGGCCGCCTCCACCGGGCCGGGTGCGACGGCCGACGGTCACAAGGTGCCGCTGCTGGCCAATGTCGGCGGGCCGTCGGACGTGCCGGCCGCACTGGAGGCCGGGGCCGAGGGCGTCGGACTGTTCCGTACCGAGTTCCTGTTCCTGGACGACAGCAAGAACGCGCCGTCCGAGGAGAAGCAGGTTTCGGCCTACCGGCAGGTGCTGGAGGCGTTCCCCGAGGGCCGTGTGGTCGTGCGGGTCCTGGACGCCGGTGCGGACAAGCCGCTGGACTTCCTGACCCCCGCCGACGAGCCGAACCCGGCGCTGGGCGTGCGTGGTCTGCGGACTCTGCTCGACCACCCCGAGATCCTCCGTACGCAGCTGACCGCGCTGGCCAGGGCCGCGCAGGGGCTGCCGGTCTACCTGGAGGTCATGGCGCCGATGGTGGCGGACCGCGCGGACGCGAAGGCGTTCGCGGACGCCTGCCGTGAGGCAGGGTTGCGGGCCAAGTTCGGTGCGATGGTGGAGATCCCGTCGGCCGCGCTGCGGGCGCGTTCGATCCTGCAGGAGGTCGAGTTCCTGTCGCTGGGGACCAACGACCTCGCGCAGTACACGTTCGCCGCGGACCGTCAGGTCGGTGCGGTGTCGCGGCTCCAGGACCCGTGGCAGCCCGCGCTGCTCGACCTGGTCGCGCTGTCCGCAGAGGCGGCCAAGGCCGAGGGCAAGAGCTGCGGCGTGTGCGGTGAGGCCGCGTCCGACCCGCTGCTGGCCTGTGTGCTGACGGGTCTCGGTGTCACCTCCCTGTCCATGGGTGCGGCGTCGATTCCCTATGTCCGGGCGACGCTGGCGAAGTACACGCTGGCGCAGTGCGAGCGGGCCGCCGCTGCCGCCCGTGCCTCGGACAGCGCCGAGGATGCGCGCAGTGCGGCTCAGGCGGTGCTGTCCGGCGAATAGGCCCGTCCGGTCACCGTCGCTGGTGTGGTCAGGGGCGTCCCGCCTTCGGGTGGGGCGCCCCTGGCGCGTTCAGTGTCGGTGTCCCGGTGCTGTTCCGTCCTCTCCCAGGTCGGGCGGTACGCAGTAGTCGACGCCCGACTCGGGGGAGATGATGTCGCCGGATTCGGCGTCGGTGCAGTAGGCGTCGAAGACTTCTGAGGCGGTCAGTGCTTCCAGACGGCCTCCGCGGATCCGCCAGCCGTGGACGCGGTCGGCGGCGTCGGGTGCGCTGACACGCATGACGAGTCCGCCGGGGCTGTTGGTGGCGAGGCCGAGGGCCAGGACGCTGGTGAATTCGAGGGCCTCGGCCTCGTCGAGTTCGAGGGCGCCTTCGGTGCCGTCGTCGGCGTGCAGGACGGAGACCAGGGTTTCCGGTGGTCCGGAGACACTGCAGACGAGGTGCCGGTGGCCGGGCGGGGCGGTGTCGAGGATGCGGACGACGAGGTCGGAGGCGCGGGTGAAGGCTGCGCGGCCGATGTCCTCGCCGCAGGTGGGGCACGGGCCGAGACGGGTCAGGAGGGTGGTGGCGTACTCCCAGGTGGCCTGCCGTACGGCTTCGTCCACGAGGACGGGCAGGAGGGTGGCGAGGGGGCGGCCGTCGTAGGGAACCGTGGGGCCGACGGCCGCCAGTTCCGCGGTGAAGCGGGTGCGGCTGGCCGGGGCTTCGGGATCGAGGCCGGTGTCGGCGCAGTAGGCGGCGTAGTCCTCGGGGTCGAAGAGGGCCAGGGTGGTGTGACCGCCCTCGGCCGCGCGGCTCTTGAGGAGAGCTTCCACTTGCTGGAGGTAGGTGGTGTGGTCGTCGAAGGCGAAGCTGCGGTAGCGCCGCATGGTGCGGAAGTCGTGCTCGTCGGTGAGCAGGCCGATGGTGCCGGCGATCTCGCGGCGCAGGGCGCGTCGCATGGTGTGGTGGTCGGTGTGCGCCATGTTTCCCCCAATGCGCAGTCGATCAATGCTCACTCACAGTAACGGTGGGCACTGACAACGGGCTCCGTCGAAGGCGGTCGCGGACCAAGCGGTGCTGAATTCCGCAGGTCAGAGCAATGGTGGCGCCGAAGAGAGCCCAGCCGAGGGGTCCGGCGGCGAGGGCTGCGGTGACGGCGAGCGGGCCGATGCTGCGCTGGGTGGACTGGGCGAGGCCGTGGACTCCCACGTAGGCGCCGAGGGTGGTGTCGGGGGCGAGGGCCACGGACAGTTCCCAGGAGACGGTGGCGTGGAGCATCTCGGCCAGGGTGAAGGCGATGGCGGAGGCGGTGAACAGGCAGACGGCCAGGAGCGTGCCTCCGGTGGTGGCAAGGGCGAGGGTGACGCCGCCGAGGGCGAAGGCGGCGGACAGGGGCAGGAGGAGGTTCCGGGCGGCCGCGGTGGAGGAGCCGTAGCGGGCGAGCGGCACTTGGAGGGCCACCACCATCAGGTTGTTGAGGACGAGCAGCAACGGTGCGAGGCCGTGGGGTACGCCCTGGCTGTGCGCGATCGAGAGGGGCAGGCCGATCTTGAAGACGGTGTCGTCGAGGAAGAGGACGGTCTCGGTCGCGATGTAGGCGAGGTAGGTGCGGTCGCGCCAGGGGCTGGTCGGCGCGGTCTTGCGGGGCGCACCGTTGCAGGTGGCGGCGATGCGTGTGGTCGACGGGGGCTCCGCGCAGGTCAGGGTGAGGAGCGCGACCAGGACGAAGGAGAGGCCGTCGCCCGCGAGGAGCCAGCGGTAGGCCGTGGTGGTGCCGAGGGTGAGTGCCGCCGCGGCGGCCAAGCCGCCCAGGGCCCAGCCGGCGTTGGAGGCAGTGCGGTTGACCGCCTGGTAGCGGACCCGGTCGGCGCCGGCGATGCGGGTGGCATAGAGCCTGGTGAGGACGCTGGAGGCGCGGTCGCCGAGGCTCCCGACCGACGAGAACGCGAGCAGCAGGAGGTAGTGGTCGGTGGTGAGCAGGGCGAAGGAGGCGAGGGCACGCAGGATCTGGAGTGCGATCAGGACGCGGGTGAGAGGTAAACGGTCGGCGAGGCGTCCGCCGAGAGGGGCGCCTGCGATGCCGATGGCGCCGGAGACGGCTGCGAGCGTGCCGACCTGGGCGACGGAGAGCCCTGACACGTAGGTGAAGTAGAGGACGGAGACGGATGCCCACAGGCCGCTGCCGATGCGGTCGAGGAAGGTGACGAGGAGCATCCGGCGTCCGTCGCTGCCTCCGGGAATGCGTGGCGCCCGGTCGGCGCCGCGCGGTTGCGCGTCCACTGTTCCCCCTGTGCGGAGCTTGAGCCGCGTTATGTATTGGTACATAATTGTCAACGTGGCAACACAATATGAGATCAGTGGTACGACGGCCAAGGGAATTGCCGGCTCCGTCGAGAGCGGCGTGGCCGAAGGGGCGCTGCCGCCAGGTGCCGCACTGCCGCCCGTACGACGGCTCGCGGAGGAGCTGGAGGTGAGTCCGGGCACGGTCGCCACGGCGTACCAGGAGCTGCGGCGGCGAGGCATCGTCGTCACGCGTGGGCGGGGCGGCACGGTGGTCGCGTCGGCCCCGGCGGTCGCTTCACGCCGGCCGCCGAAGGTGCCGGAAGGGCTGCGCGACCTGGCCGGCGGACATCCCGATCCGGCGCTGCTGCCCGCCCTGGTGCCGCCTTCGCGGCTCTCCCCCGGTGCCCGCTCCCATCGCTCGGCTCCCCGGCTCGCGCGGCTGGAGGACGCCGTGCGCGACTGGCTCGGGGCGGACGGGGTCCCCGCCGGGCACGTGACGTTCGCGCACGGGGCGCTCGACCTGATCGGCCGGGTGCTGTCGGTGGAGTTGCAGCCCGGGGACACCGTGGCCATGGAGGATCCGGGCTATCACCATCTGCTGGATCTGGTTCCGGCGTTGGGGCTGCGGATGGTCCCGGTCGCCGTGGACGACGAAGGGATGCGTCCGCAGGCTCTGCGCACGGCGCTGCGGAGCGGTGTGCGGGCGGTGGTGTTCAGTCCACGGGCGCAGAATCCGTACGGCGGCTGCTTCTCCGTGACCCGCAGGGACGCGCTGGCCGAGATGCTGCGGGACCGGTCCGATGTGCTCGTGGTGGAGAACGACCACGCCTCCGAGGTGGCCGGTGCCGGCCTGCACACGGTGACCGGCGCCGGTCTGACCCGCTGGGTGCATGTGCGGACCGTGAGCAAGTTCCTGGGGACCGATCTGCGGTGGGCGGCCGCGGGCTGTGACCCGGTCACGCTCGCCCGGCACGACGGGCGGCTGCTGCTGACCTCGGGCTGGGTCAGCCACCTGCTGCAGGAGACCGTGCACGGGCTGATGACGGACGGGAGCACGCGCGCGTCGGTGGCACGCGCGCGTGAGACGTACGCGCTCCGCCGCACCGTCCTGGCCCGGGAGCTGGCCGTGCGGGGCATCACCTCGCACGGCGCGAGCGGCCTGAACCTGTGGGTGCCCGTGCGGGACGAGTCCGCCGTGGTGAACGGGCTGCGGTCGTACGGGTGGTGGGTCGCGGCCGGAGCGAGGTTCCGCCTGGCCTCCGCGCCCGGGGTCAGGATCTCGGCCGCGGGTCTGGAGCCGGCCGAGGCCGAGCGGCTGGCCTCGGACTTCGCCACCGTGCTCGGTGAGTCCGAGGCCACCTATGGAGGGTGACGTGCCCTGGTCGGGTCAGGCGCGCTTGCGGGCCAGTTCCTCGTAGAAGCCCAGCAGGGCGATGTTGTCGATGGACCCGGGGTTGACGGCCTTCTCCAGGGGCGTGCCCTGGAGAAGGCGCTTGACCGGGACCTCGATGCGCTTGCCGGTGAGGGTGTGCGGGACGGCCGGGACCTCGATGACCTCGTCGGGCACATGGCGCGGCGAGAGCTGTTCGCGGATGGCCTGCTTGATCCGGTTCAGGAGGGCCTCGTCCAGGGTGGCGCCGGGCGCCAGGTGCACGAACAGCGGCATCCAGTAGCCCCCGTCGGGCTGCTCGACGCCGATGACGAGGGACTCCTTGATCTCCGGCAGGCGTTCGACGACCTCGTAGATGTCGGCCGAGCCCATGCGTACGCCCTGCCGGTTGAGGGTGGAGTCGGAGCGGCCGTGGATGATCACGGACCCGCGCGAGGTGACGGTGATCCAGTCGCCGTGGCGCCAAACGCCCGGGTAGGTGTCGAAGTAGCTGTCGTGGTAGCGGCTGCCGTCGGGGTCGTTCCAGAAGCGGACGGGCATCGACGGCATGGGGTTGGTGACGACCAGCTCGCCCACCTCGTCGACGAGCGGCTTGCCGCTCGGGTCCCAGGACTGCAGGTCGGTGCCGAGGCCCGGCGCCTGGAGTTCTCCGATGTACACCGGCAGGGTCGGTACGGCTCCTGCGAAGCAGGAGCAGACGTCCGTGCCGCCGCTGACGGAGGCGATCCACAGGTCGTCAGAGACCTCGTCGTGCAGCCAGCGGAACCCGTCGGGGGGCAGGGGC
The DNA here is from genome assembly GCF_040642095.1 of Streptomyces sp. NPDC020362. Lineage (NCBI taxonomy): Bacteria > Bacillati > Actinomycetota > Actinomycetes > Kitasatosporales > Streptomycetaceae > Streptomyces > Streptomyces sp. NPDC020362. Next base: position 22,378 of record NZ_JBFAET010000116.1, on the reverse strand, counting down.
GAGCCGGTGGTGGCGACGCACTGGACCCGGGAGAGGTCGAAGTCGCGCGAGGGGTGCACGCCCGCCTTGCGGCAGGCCATGACGTAGGCGGCCGAGGTGCCGTAGAGGGTCGCTCCGGTGCGTTCGGCGACCCGCCACTGTGCGCCGGTGTCCGGGTAACCGGGACTGCCGTCGTACAGGACGATCGTGGTGCCCGTGAGCAGGCCGGAGACGAGGAAGTTCCACATCATCCAGCCGGTCGACGTGTACCAGAAGAATCGATCCTCGGGGCCGAGGTCGCAGTGCAGGCCGAGCTGCTTGAGGTGCTCGACGAGGATGCCGCCCTGGGACTGGACGATGGCCTTGGGCAGGCCGGTCGTGCCGGAGGAGTACAGCACCCACAGGGGGTGGTCGAACGGGACCTGCTCGAAGACGGGCTCGGTGTCCGCCGCCGTCAGCGCCGACCACTCCAGGGCGCCCTGCGGGGCCTCGGTGCCGAGGAGCGGGATGTGGACGACGGCGCGCAGGGTGGGCAGCTCACGGCGCAGTTCGGCGACGGTCTCGCGGCGGTCGTGCTCCTTGCCGCCGTAGCGGTAGCCGTCGACGGTGAACAGCACGACCGGTTCGACCTGCTGGAAGCGGTCGAGGACGCTGCGGGCGCCGAAGTCGGGGGCGCAGGACGTCCACACGGCGCCGACGGCGGCCGCGGCGAGGAGGGCCACCACGGCCTCGGGGATGTTCGGGAGGTAGCCGCTGACGCGGTCGCCGGGGCGTACGCCGAGGGTGCGGAGTTCGGCGGCGAGGGAGCCCACCTGGCGGCGCAGCTCGGCCCAGCCGACCGGGCGCGGTTCATGGGTCTCGTCGACGTACAGGAGGGCGGGCTCGTCCGGACGGTCGGCCGCGGCGCGCAGGGCGTGCTCGGCGTAGTTGAGGGTGGCTCCGGGAAACCACTGGGCGCCCGGCATCGAGCGGTCGCCGAGCACGCGCGCGTAGGGCGTCGAGAACCGTACGTCGAACCACTCCGTGACCGCTTTCCAGAACGTGTCCAGCTGTTCGACGGACCACCGGTGCAGCGCCTGATAGCCGCCCTCGGCCGGGGCACCGTGGTGCTCGGCGGCCCAGGCCTGGAAGCTGGTGATGCGGGCCTGGGCGATCCGTCGGGGATCGGGCTGCCAGAGCGGCTGGGGGTTCGCGGTCGACATGGGGCTGCTCCCGGACTGTGCGCGTCGTGTGCGTCGGTCCGCGCACGGGCTGGGGTGTGCGCGTGACGCGGCTGACAGGGACGATGCCATGTGATCGACTTCTGCACCAGGGTGCGCCCCACATAGTCCGCGTCGTGAAGATGTGGTCCTGGCACGGGTGAACGGAAGTTGAACGAGACGCGCGCGTAAGGCGGTCAGTGGCAGGGTGAACAGCATGGACGGTCGTGACCTGGTGCGTTCGGTGAATCTGGTCGGTTCGGGGAGGGCGGCTCAGGGGTTGCGTACCGTGCGGGCCGCCTGGCGCAGGAGGCGCATCGACGCCGCCGGGCTGCCGCCGCGGGGCGTCGAGCGCGCGCGGGTCCCGGGGCAGGTGCAGGGCGTGGAGCCGGGCCCGGGGGGCGGCCTGATCCTTTTCAGCCGGTCCGAGCTGCGGATCACCGTCGCGGTCAACGGTGCCGTCTTCTGGGGCTGGGACGGGGCCGGCCCGGAGCCGTCGTACGCGCTGGCCGGGACCTGTCCCGAGCCGGATCCGCGCGTGGTGCTGGAGCCGGACAAGGACGGTGGCTGGCGGGTCGTGGCCGAGCGGGTCACCGTCGTCGTCTCCCGGCACGGCGCGGTGCAGGTGTGCACGCCCGGCGGCGTGCTGCTGCGGCAGGATCTGCCGCCGCGCTGGTGGGAGCCGGTCGGCGGAGGCACGGCACGGTGGAGGCAGCAGTCACAGGTGGCGGCGGACGCCCGGTTCTTCGGCCTGGGCGGGCGCGCCGCCGGGCCTCGGCTGCGGGACGGCACGTACCGGCTGTGGAACACCGATCCGGGACGGGCGTTCGGGCCCGGCGACGATCCGTTGTACCTGACCATGCCGGTACAGCTGGTGGTGGCCGACGCCGCGTCCCATCTGGTGTTCCACGACACCACGTGGGACGGCCGGGTGATCCTGCAGGAGGGTGAGGAGGGCGCCGGGTCCGGGCACGACCGGGCCGGGCGCTGCGAGGTGCGCATGGAGGGCGGTCCGCTGCGCTGCTGGGTGATGGTGGGCACCCCCGCGCGCGTGCTGCACACCTGGGCGTCGCTGACCGGTGCACCCGCGCTGCCTCCGGAGTGGGCGCTCGGTCACCATCACGCGCGGTGGGGCTTCGGCAGCGAGCAGGAGGTGCGCCGGATCGTCGCGGGCTACCAGGAGCACGGTCTGCCGCTGGACGCCGTCCACCTGGACATCGACCACTACGAGGGCCACCAGGTGTTCACCGTCGACCAGGAGCGCTTTCCGAAGCTGCCGGTGCTCGCCGAGGAGCTGCGCCGGGACGGGATCCGGCTGGTGTCCATCGTCGACCCGGCGGTGAAGGCTGTGCCGGGCAACGCCGTGTACGACGGCGGGTCGGCCGTGGACGCGTTCGTACGGGACGCCGCGGGCCGCTCGGTACGGGGCGAGGTGTGGGCCGGCGAGTCGGTCTTCCCGGACTTCACGCACGCGCGCGTGCGCAAGTGGTGGGGCGGACTCTACGAGGAGCGGCTCGAGCAGGGCTTCTCGGGGTTCTGGCACGACATGAACGAGCCGACGTCGTTCAACGCCTTCGGCGAGCCGACGCTGCCGCGGTCGGCCCGGCACGCCCTGGAGGGGCGCGGCGGCGACCACCGGGAGGCGCACAACGTGTACGCGCTCTGCATGGCCAGAGCGGCGTACGAGGGGCTGCGCGAGCTGACGCCCCGGGAACAGCCGTTCCTGTTCTCACGGTCCGGCTGGGCGGGCATGCAGCGCTACGGCGGCACGTGGTCGGGGGACGTGGCGACGGGCTGGCCGGGCCTGCGGGCCTCACTGTCGCTGGTGCTGGGTCTCGGGCTGTGCGGCGTGCCGTACTCGGGTCCGGACGTGGGCGGCTTCGACGGGAGTCCGTCGCCGGAGCTGTATCTGCGCTGGTTCCAGCTCGGCGCGTATCTGCCGCTCTTCCGGACGCACGCGAGTCTGCGGGCGGGACGCCGCGAGCCCTGGGAGTTCGGCTCCGAGGTGCTGGAGCACGCGCGCGTGGCGCTGGTCGAGCGCCGGCGTCTGCTGCCGTACTTCATGACGCTGGCACATCTGGCCCGGCGCACCGGCGCTCCCTATGTGCGGCCGGTGTGGTGGGGATCGCCGGAGGACCGTGCGCTGCGCGACTGCGAGGACGCGTTCCTGCTCGGCGACTGTCTTCTGGTGGCGCCGGTCCTGGGCCCGGGGGCCGACCGGCGTGCGGTGCAGCTGCCGCGGGGACGTTGGTACGACACGGTGACGGAGCAGGCGTACGAGGGTCCGGCGCAGGTGCTCGTGGACGCGCCGCTGTCGCGGATTCCGGTGCTCGCGCGCGCGGGCGCGGTCCTTCCCGTCCGCGGCGAGGACGGCGGACTGGAGCTGGAGGTGTGGGCGCCCGCCCGTGGACGGACCGGTGGCGGGCTGGTCGTGGCGGACGCGGGCCAGGGGTGGGACGAACCGTCGATCGAACGCTATGCCGCGCGCCTGCAGGGAGCAAAGGTGGTGGTCACCCGGGAGAGCGAGGACGGTGCCACCGAGCCGCCCTACCCGGTGCGCATCCGGGGACTCGGCTGAGCGGGCGGCTCAGACGTAGCGGCCCTCGAACCACGCCCGTACGGCCAGGGTGTGCAGCGGGAAGGCGAGTTCCTCGGGCCTGCGCAGCAGCTGCCAGCCCTCGGTCTCGTCGGTGGCCTCGGAGTGCGGGAGTCCTTCGGCGGGGCGTTCCGGCAGGAGTCCGAACAGCAGCAGATGCCCGTCGGGGGAGCTCATGGCGTCCACGAGCCGCACGTCCCGGGCGGAGGCGTCGATGCCCGTCTCCTCCTTGAGTTCGCGGACGACGGCCTGCTTCCAGTCCTCCCGGTCGTCGACGTATCCGCCGGGCAGTGCCGTGCCTCCGCGCGCGGGGGCGATGGTCCGGGTGATGACCACCAGGGCCGTGCCCTTGGTGTCGTACACGGGCTGGAGCGCGATCGCGACCGGCAGCGGGTTGCGGTAGGCGACGTTTCCGCAGGACGGGCAGGTGCGCGGCCAGCCGGAGATGCCCTCCCCGTAGGGCGCTCCACAGCTCGAACAGTGCGAATCGGGCACAGAGTTGGCAGTCGAGTGCTGAATTTCGGACACGCGCGGACTGTATCCGATCAGAGGAAGGGCGTCTTCCGGCAACGTCGCTCAGGGAGAGAGCGGGGACCAGGAGGGCCGACCCAGGACCACCCCCGTCGGCCCCGGATCGCCCCCTGTCATCACGACACCGAAACGGGCCGTCCGGTTGCGCGGTACGCCCTGCCCATTTCCGGTTGCCCGTGGCACACTTCTGACGCTCCGTCAGGTCACGTATCGCCGGGAGGAACGTTGTCGCACCCACGCACACCCGCGGTCTCCGGCTGGTTCACCGGCGAGGGGGACCGCTTCCGGCTTCTGGGCACCCGCTGCTCGTCCTGCGCCACCGTCTTCTTCCCCCGGGAGGACGGCCATTGCCGCAACCCCCGCTGCACGGGCGGCGCGCTGGAGGAGGTCCCGCTGTCACGGACGGGCCGGATCTGGTCGTACACCGACAGCCGTTACCGCCCTCCGTCACCCTATGTGAGCAACCCGGAACTTCCCTGGGAGCCGTACGCGTTGATCGCGGTGGAGCTGGAGCCCGAGCGGATCGTGGTGCTGGGGCAGGCGGTTCCCGGGGTCACCGTCGCCGACCTGACGGTGGGCATGGAGGTGGAGGTCGTCCCCGGAGTGCTCCACGAGGACCCGGGGACGACCTGGACGACCTGGCACTGGCGGCCCACGGGGGTGACGGCATGACGGCGGACGTGGCGGTGCTCGGCGTGGGCATGCACCCATGGGGCAAGTGGGGGCACGGCTTCGCCGAGTACGGGACGGCGGCGGCCCGCGCGGCCCTCACGGACGCCGGTCTCGAGTGGCAGGACGTCGGCTCGATCGTGGGCGCGGACACGGTGCGTGGCGGATATCCGGGGTACGTGGCGGGAGCGACGTTCGCCAGAGCCCTGGGGTGGCAGGGAGCCCGGGTCGCCAGCGTCTATGCGGCGTGCGCGTCCGGGGCGCAGGCGATCGCGACCGCACGCGCGCAGATCCTCGCCGGGCTCGCGGACGTCGTCCTCGTGGTGGGGGCGGACTCCGCACCCAAGGGGTTCTTCCGCCCCGCGGGCGGGGATCGGCCCGACGATCCGGACTGGCTGCGGTTCCGCCTGCTGGGCGCGACGAACCCGGCCTACTTCGGACTGTACGCGCGCCGGCGCATGGCGGTGCACGGCGACACCCTGGAGGACTTCGCCCTGGTCAAGGTGAAGAACGCCGCCCTGGGAGCGCTCAATCCGTACGCGCGCTACCGCAAGCGGGTCACCCCCGAGGAGGTCGCCGCCTCCGCGGTGGTCGCCGATCCCCTGCGACTGCTCGACATCTGCGCGACCTCCGACGGCGGCGCCGCCCTGGTGCTGTGCAGCCTGGACTTCGCACGCCGGCACCGAGCGGTGCGGCCCGTACGGATCCGGGCCGTCTCGACGGTGACACCGCGCTTCCCGAACACGCTGCTGGACCTGCCGGACATCGCCACGGACTCGGCCGTCGCGGTGGAGCCCCCGGGCGAGACCTTCCGGGCGTCGATCGCCCGGACCGCCTACGAGGAGGCGGGCATCGGACCCGAGGACCTGTCTCTGGCGGAGGTGTACGACTTGTCCACGGCGCTGGAACTGCAGTGGTACGAGGATCTGGGGCTGTGCGGCGAGGGCGAGGGCGCGAAACTCCTGCGGGAGGGTACGACGGCCCCGGGCGGCCGTATACCCGTCAACACCAGTGGCGGGCTCGCCGCCTTCGGCGAGGCGGTGCCGGCCCAGGCCATCGCCCAGGTCTGTGAGCTGACCTGGCAGCTGAGGGACGCGGCGGGCGACCGGCAGGTCGCCGGGGCACGCGTGGGGATCACGGCGAACCAGGGACTGTTCGGGCACGGATCGTCGGTGATCGCGGTGCGGTGAGCGGAGCCCGTCACGGGCATGTGCGGCAGGCGGGCCCCATGGGGTTGTCAACGCTGCGTGATCGGCCCGGAATGCTGCGTGAACGTCTTATGAACTGGGCCTGGGCGTAACCGGGCAGCGACATCATGCTCCCGTGCACTCCTGGACGGATACTCTCCGCTTCGCCTTCCAGCCGGTGGTCAACCTGAGGACTGGCGCGGTCGCCGCACTGGAGATACTCGCCCGCCCGGAGACCGGCGACATCCTGGCCGAAGCCCGACGGAACCCCGAACTCGACGGAAATCTGGCCGTGTTGGCCCTCCGTGCGGCCACTCGCAAGGAGACTCTGCTGCCGCTGCACCTGAACGTGTTCGCGGCCACGCTCGCCGATCTCGGGGGGCTCGCCCCGCTGCACGCCGCCGTACGCGCGGCGGGGCGGATGCCCTGGGAGGTGACCCTCGACGTCGTGCCGCCGTACACCCATGTGCCCCAACGGGCACTGCTGGAGGCGGTGACCGCGCTGCGGGAGCAGGGCTTCCGCATCAGCGCCGACGGCATCGGGGACGGGGACGTGCCTCTCAGACTGCTCACCGACCTCGCCCCCGACCTCGTGAAGCTCGACGCCTCGCTGCTGGCCCGGCCTGCCGCGGTGCGGGCGATGCGGACCCTGTGCGAGCAGCTGGGCGCCCTGGTGGCAGTGGAGGGCGTGGAGACCGAGCTGCAGTGCGCGGCGGCCCTGGCGGCCGGCGCACAGCTCGCCCAGGGCCAGCTGTTCGCGCCGCCGGCCCGGATCCCGGCGGCGGAGGTATACGTTCCGCCGAGCACTCCCGGTGCGCCGGCCATGCCCCGCTCCGGTCCGTCGGTGCGCGAGTTCGTGCGGCCCGCCGCCGTTCTGCCGGTCACCGCCTCGGCCGGGCAGGTACGGGCGCTGCTGACCGGCTCGCCGGACGTCTCCGGGGTGTTGCTCGTGGACCAGTCCGGAGCGCCCGTCCGCTCGGTGCACCGTTCGCGTTTCCTGCTGTCGATGTCCGGCCGGTACGGGCACGCCCTGTACGCGGACCGGCCCGCCTTCAAACTGGGGGACGCGCCGCGCACGGTCGGTGTCGACGCCACCGCCTGGGAGGTGCTGGACGTGGTGGCGGTCGGCGGCCGCGACCGCACCTCGGACGATGTGGCGGTCGTCGACCGCCGTGGCCGCTGCGTGGGCGTCGTACGGCTCGCGGATCTCGTGCGGGCGCTCGCCGAGACCCGGGTGGAGGAGGCGGCCGGGCTCAATCCGCTGACCCGGCTGCCGGGTTCCGACGCGATCACGAGCGAGGTGGACCGGCGCATCGCCGACGGGCGGGCGTTCGCGCTCAGCTGGCTGGACATCGACCATTTCAAGCAGGTCAACGACGGCTCCGGGTTCGCGGCCGGCGACGAGCTGATCCGCTCGGTGGGTCGGGCGCTGCAGGAGACGGTCGCCGGGCACGCGCGCGTGGGCCACATCGGCGGGGACGACTTCCTGGTGCTGGCCGAGGAGGAGGCGCTCGACCCGCTGGTGGCCGCCGTGCTCGACGCGCCCTGGTCGGCGGGCGGCCGCGCGGTCACCCTGTCGCTGGCGACCATCGTGTGCGTGCCCGGCAGCGTGTCCGATCACCGGCAGGCCGCGGCCCGCCTGGCTCCGCTGAAGAAGACGGCGAAGGCGCTGAACGGGACGAGCTGGGTACTCGGACGCGCGGGACTCCCCGGGCTCGAGATCCGGCGCGGGGCGGGCGCGGCCCCGGCCCAGGCGGGGTGCGCGGCCGTCGAGCCGCTCCGGTGAACACCCCTGCCGTGCCGGGACGTTGATCCCTCACGTGTGGGAAGGACCCCGTGAGTATCCGCTCCCGGGAAACCGCTGTCATCGTTGCCGTCGGCGACCTTGACGGTCCCTCTGCGCCGGTGAACACTTCCCGGTGTCAGCCGACATCGCCGTACATTCTCGGCGTTATCAGGCACTGCGCCGTGGGCCTTTCCTCATCCACGCTGCGTCCCCCTGGGCGATCCGGCTGCGACGGCACGCTCGTCACGGACGCCGGGCGGGGATCGGGACCCTCCCTGCATTCGGCTGAAGTCGCCAAGGGAACCGTTTCTGCACGGAGGGCCGGGGCCGCTCGCCCCGAACCGGCGCCTAGGGAGCCGCCATGAGCAACGGAGACATCTTCGTCGGCGAAGTCATCGGCACCGCGATCCTGATCCTGTTCGGTGCCGGTGTCTGCGCCGCCGTCACCCTCAGACACTCCAAGGCGCGCGCCTCGGGGTGGGTCGTCATCGCGTTCGGCTGGGGGTTCGGCGTGCTGGCCGGCGCCTACACCGCGGCTCCCCTCTCCGGAGGCCAGCTCAACCCCGCGGTCACCATCGGCATCGCCGTCGACACCGGCAAGTGGGGCAAGGTCTGGGTCTATCTGCTGGGCCAGTTCGTCGGCGCGATGCTCGGCGCCGTCCTGACGTATCTGGTCTACCTGGCCCAGTTCCAGGCCAATGTGCACGAAGAGGACCCGGCGGAGGAGCCGACGCCGACCCTCGGCATCTTCTCCACCGTCCCGGAGATCCGGAACCCGGTCGCCAACCTCGTCACCGAGATCATCGCGACCGTCGCGCTCGTCCTGCCCGTCCTCGCCTTCGGGCTGACCAAGGGGCTCGGCGAGTCCGGCACCACCGTGCTGATCGTCTCGCTGCTCGTCGTCGGCATCGGACTGTCCCTGGGCGGGCCCACGGGCTACGCCATCAACCCGACGCGCGACCTCGGCCCCCGGATCGTGCACACCTTCCTGCCCATCCCGAACAAGGGCACCTCCGACTGGGGATACGCCTGGATCCCGGTCGTCGGCCCCCTGATCGGCGGGGCGCTCGCGGGCGTCATCTACAACGCAGCCTTCTGATCCAGCGACCAAGGGGTAGCCATGACGGACACCGCCGGGAAGTACGTCGCCGCCATCGACCAGGGCACCACTTCGAGCCGCTGCATCATCTTCGACCACGGTGGCGCCGTCGTCGCCGTCGACCAGCGCGAGCACCGCCAGATCTTCCCCAAGCCGGGCTGGGTGGAGCACGACGCGACCGAGATCTGGTCCAAGGTGCAGGCCGTGGTGGCCGGGGCGCTCGCCAAGGCCGGGCTGCGCGCCGGCCAGCTGAGTGCGCTCGGCATCACGAACCAGCGGGAGACCACCGTCCTGTGGGACCGCGCGACGGGCAAGCCCGTGCACAACGCGATCGTCTGGCAGGACACCCGCACCGCGGCGCTGTGCCACGAACTGGGCGGCGCCGACGGCCAGGACCGCTTCCGCGACCAGACCGGACTGCCGCTGGCCAGCTACTTCTCCGGGCCCAAGGCGGCCTGGCTGCTGGACAACGTGCCCGGCCTCAGGGATCGCGCCGAACGCGGCGAGATCGCCTTCGGCACCATCGACTCCTGGCTGATCTGGAACCTGACCGGCGGCACGGACGGGGGCCGGCACGTCACCGACGTCACGAACGCCGGCCGCACCATGCTGATGAACCTGGAAACCCTCCAGTGGGATCCCTCCGTCCTCTCCGCGATGAACGTCCCCGAGTCGGTCCTGCCCGAGATACGGTCGTCCGCCGAGGTGTACGGCACCGCCGTCGGCCAACTCGCCGGGGTGCCCGTGGCCTCGGCCCTGGGCGACCAGCAGGCCGCCGTGTTCGGGCAGGCCTGCTACGACGTGGGCACCGCGAAGAACACCTACGGCACCGGCAGCTTCCTGCTGCTCAACACCGGCAACCGGCCGGTGCCGTCCAAGAACGGGCTGCTGACGACGATGGGCTACAAGATCGGCGGTGAGGCGCCGGTGTACTGCCTGGAGGGGTCCATAGCGATAACGGGCGCGCTCGTCCAGTGGTTCCGCGACCAGCTCGGCATCATCCGCACTGCCGACGAGATCGAGACGCTGGCGGCGAGCGTCGAGGACAACGGCGGTGCCTACATCGTTCCCGCGTTCTCCGGGCTGTTCGCACCGTACTGGCGCTCCGACGCGCGCGGGGTCGTCACCGGACTGACGCGGTACGTCACGAAGGCCCACCTCGCGCGCGCCGTCCTGGAGGCGACGAGCTGGCAGACGCGCGAGGTCGTGGACGCCATGTACCAGGACTCGGGGGTGCGGATCACCACCCTGAAGGTCGACGGCGGCATGACCGGCAACAACCTGCTCATGCAGCACCAGGCGGACGTCCTCGGCGTGCCGGTGATCCGGCCCCGGGTGTCCGAGACCACGTGTCTGGGCGCCGCCTACGCGGCCGGTCTGGCCACGGGTGTGTGGAACGACCTCGACGAGCTGAAGTCGCACTGGCAGCAGGACGTCCAGTGGACACCGGCGATGGAGGCCCGGGTACGCGACCGCGAGTACCGCAACTGGCGCAGGGCGGTGGAGAAGAGCTTCGCCTGGCTCGAGGACGACGAGGTCTAGGCGCCGGAGCGCGCTTCACGCGCGCGTGCCGTGTGCCCGGGGCGGGCACACGCGCGTGGCTCCCCACAGGGACCACGGCCCGTACCCCGGTCGGCGGGGGTACGGGCCGTGCCGTGGGTCAGGTGGTGACGGCCTGGCGGCGGCCGGCCGCGTACTCCATCGCGTGCTGGACGACTCCGATCAGCACTTCCTTGGCCGACTCCCGGTCGCGGGCGTCGCACAGCAGGACGGGCACGTCCTCGTCCAGGTCGAGGGCCTGGCGGACGGTCTCCGCGGGGTAACGGTCGGCCCCTTCGAAGCAGTTGACGCCGACGAGGAAGGGTATGGCGCGTCTCTCGAAGTAGTCGACCGCTGCGAAGCAGTCCTCCAGGCGGCGCGTGTCGGCGAGGACCACGGCACCGAGCGAGCCCTCGGACAGCTCGTCCCACATGAACCAGAACCGTTCCTGTCCGGGTGTCCCGAACAGGTACAGCACGAGGTCCTCGCGCAGGGTGATGCGGCCGAAGTCCATGGCCACGGTGGTCGTGTGCTTGCCCTCCACGCCCGTGGTGTCGTCGACCGGGCGCCCGGCCTCGGTGAGCGACTCCTCGGTGCGCAGCGGCCTGATCTCGCTGACCGCGCCGACGAGGGTGGTCTTGCCCACGCCGAAGCCGCCGGCCACCAGGATCTTGAGCGTGACGGGCTCGACCGGGGGCTTGCCGCGTTCAGAACGCCCGACGATCATCGATCTCTTCTCCTGCTTGATGGTTATCGGGCGACGGTCGGCCGTAGCCGCCGCCACCAGGGGTTTCGATGACGAGTACGTCGCCGGGACCGACGTCCGCCGAACCGCTTCCGCCGAGTTCGGTGACCGTGCCGTCGGCCCGCTCCACCCGGTTGGCGCCGAGCGCTCCGGGCTCGCCGCCCGCCATGCCGTACGGCGGCACACGGCGGTGCTGGGAGAGCGTGGAGACGGTCATGGGTTCGAGGAAGCGGATGCGTCGCACGGCGCCGTCTCCGCCGCGCCACCGGCCGGCCCCGCCGCTCCCCCGACGGACGGCGAAGTCCTCGAGCCTGACGGGCAGCCGCCACTCCAGCACCTCGGGGTCGGTGAGCCGCGAGTTGGTCATGTGCGTCTGGACCACATCGGCGCCGGGGAAGCCGTCGCCCGCTCCGGAACCGGAGGCGACGGTCTCGTAGTACTGGTGGCGCTCGTTGCCGAAGGTGACGTTGTTCATGGTCCCGGAGCCCTCGGCCTGGACGCCGAGCGCGGCGTACAGGGCGCCGGTGAGGGCCTGTGAGGTCTCCACGTTGCCCGCGACGACGGCGGCGGGCGGCTCGGGATCGAGCATGGATCCGGGTGGTACGACGATGTCCAGGGGGCGCAGACAGCCGTCGTTGAGCGGGATGTCGTCGGCGACCAGGGTGCGGAAGACGTACAGGACCGCCGCGTTGACGACCGAGAAGGGCGCGTTGAAGTTGGTGGCGAGCTGTGCGGAGGTGCCCGTGAAGTCGATGGTCGCCCGGCGCTCGCTGCGGTCGACGCGCACGCGGACACGGATGACGGCACCCGAGTCCGTCTCGTAGGCGTACTCCCCGTCGTCCAGGGCGTCGATGACGCGGCGGACCGCCTCCTCGGCGTTGTCCTGGACGTGCCGCATGTAGGCCTGGACCACGTCGAGGCCGAATTCGCCGATCATGCGGCGGACTTCGTCGACGCCCTTCTGGTTGGCGGCGATCTGGGCGCGCAGGTCGGCGAGGTTGGTGCGGACGTTGCGGGACGGGTGAGGCGCCTCGGTGAGCAGACGGCGGGTCTCCTCCTCCCGGAAGCGGCCTCTCTCGGCGAGCAGCCAGTTGTCGAAGAGGACCCCCTCCTCGTCGATGGTCCGGCTGTGTGCGGGCATGGAGCCCGGGGCGATGCCGCCGATCTCGGCGTGGTGGCCGCGCGAGGCCACGTAGAAGAGGATCCGCGGATCACTCTCCGTGTCGGTCGCGGGCCGGGGGTCGAAGACCGGGGTGATCACGGTGACGTCCGGCAGATGGGTGCCTCCGTGGTACGGGTCGTTGACGGCGTAGGTGTCGCCCGGGCGCATCGCGGTGCCGCGGCGGCGGATGACCTCTTTGACGCTGGTGCCCATGGAACCGAGATGGACGGGGATGTGGGGGGCGTTGGCCACCAGGTTTCCGTCCGGGTCGAACAGGGCGCAGGAGAAGTCCAGCCGTTCCTTGATGTTGACGGACTGGGCCGTGGACTCCAGCCGGGCGCCCATCTGTTCGGCGATCGACATGAAGAGGTTGTTGAAGACCTCGAGCAGGACCGGGTCGGCTTTTGTGTCGAGGTCGGAACTCTGCGTAATCGCCGCGCGTTCCATGAGCAGATGCCCGTCGTCGGTCGCCGCGGCCTGCCAGCCGTCGTCGACGACGGTCGTCGCGCCGGCCTCGGTGATGACCGCGGGGCCGGTGACGGTGTCGCCGGGCGGCAGGGTCTCCCGGCGGTGGAGGGGTACGTCGTGCCAGGTGCCGCCGGTGTGCAGACGGACGGTCTCGGGGGCGGCGGGCCGGCCTTCGTAGGGGGCGAGGGCGGACAGATCGGGGGGTGCGGTGATGCCGGTGGCTTCGACGGAGAGGGCCTCGACGACGATCGGGCGGTCGAGGGTGAAGGAGTACGTGGCGCGATGACGTTCTTCGAAGGCGTGCTTCATGGTGCCGGGCTCGGTCAGCTCGACGGTGAGGGTGGTGTCGGTGCCGTCGTAGCGCAGCTGGGCCCGGTGGGTGATCCCGATGCTTTCCTGTGGGACGTCCTCGGCGAGGAGTTCGGCGCGCGCGGCGGCCTCGAGGTCGTCGGCCGTCTTGCGGATGCCGGGCATCGAGGCGGCTTCCAGGGGTGCTTCGACGGACTGTTCGCGCATGGCCGTGGTGTCGGCGAGGCCGATGCCGAGCGCGGACAGGACACCGGCCATGGGGGGTACGAGGACGGTGCGGATGCCGAGGGAGTCGGCGACCCTGCAGGCGTGCTGGCCGCCCGCTCCGCCGAAGGTGGTGAGGGCGTAGCGGGTGACGTCGTGGCCTTTCTGGACGGAGATCCGCTTCACGGCGTTGGCGATGTTGGCGACCGCGATCTGCAGGTAGCCCTCGGCGACCTGCTCCGGGGTGCGGTCGTCACCGGTCCGCCAGCGGATCTCGCGCGCGAGGGCGGCGAAGCGGTCGCGGACCAGGGTGACGTCCAGCGGCTGGTCGCCGTCCGGGCCGAACACCGCGGGGAAGTGGCCTGGGTGGATGCGGCCGAGCATCACGTTGGCATCGGTGACGGTGAGCGGGCCACCGCCCCGGTAGCAGGCGGGTCCGGGGTCGGCGCCGGCCGAGTCGGGGCCGACGCGGTAGCGGGAGCCGTCGAAGTGGAGCACCGAGCCGCCGCCGGCGGCGACGGTGTGGATGTCCAGCATGGGGGCGCGCAGCCGGACGCCTGCGATCCGGGTGGTGAAGACGCGTTCGTACTCGCCGGCGAAGTGCGAGACATCGGTGGAGGTGCCGCCCATGTCGAAGCCGATGACGCGGTCGAAGCCGGCGCGCTGCGACATACGGGCCATGCCGACGATCCCGCCGGCCGGCCCGGAGAGGATGGCGTCCTTGCCGCGGAACTGACCGGCCTCGGTGAGCCCGCCGTTGGACTGCATGAACATCAGCCGCACGCCGCGCAGTTCGTCCGCGACGTGCCGCACGTAGCGCCGCAGTACGGGCGAGAGGTAGGCGTCGACGACGGCGGTGTCCCCGCGCGGGACGAGCTTCATCAGCGGGCTGACCTCGCTGGAGAGCGAGATCTGCGGGAAGCCGGTGTCGGCGGCGAGATCGCCGATCGCATGTTCGTGGGCGGGGTGGAGATGGCTGTGCAGACAGACGACGGCGACCGCGCGGATCCCGTCGTCGTACGCCTGCCGGAGGGGAGCGGCGAGGGCGTCCAGGTCGGGGGCCCGCAGGACGGTGCCGTCGGCGGCGATGCGTTCGTCGGCCTCGATCACCCGCTCGTACAGCAGCTCGGGCAATTCGATGCGGCGGGCGAAGATGCCGGGACGGTTCTGGTAGGCGATGCGCAGGGCGTCGCGGAAGCCACGGGTGATCACCAGAAGGGTGCGTTCGCCCTTGCGTTCCAGCAGGGCGTTGGTGGCGACCGTCGTCCCCATGCGGACGGCGTCGACGGGCTCCCCGGAACCGCCGAGCAGCTCGCGTACGCCGGCGACAGCCGCGTCGGCGTACCGGGCGGGGTTGTCGGACAACAGCTTGTGCGTCAGCAGACGGCCGTCCGGGCGACGCGCGACGATGTCGGTGAAGGTGCCGCCTCGGTCGACCCAGAACTGCCAGCCTGTCACGTCACTACTCCGCTTCCGCGCCGGTCACAGTGCCCGGAGGCCGTTGATCACGTCGCGCAGAATACTCTCGTCCGGCAGCTCGGCCGGGGGTACCGGCCGCGTCACATGAACGAGTTCCGCGTGCACGAGATCCCCGATGAGCACGCGCACCACTCCGGTGGGCAGGTCGAGCTCCGCGGCGAGTTCGGCGACCGACTGCGGTTCGTGACGGCACAGTCCGACGATCTCCACATGCTCCGGGGCGAGCGTCGGGTCCCCCTCCGGATCTCCCGCGCCGGGTTCGGTGACGACCACCGCGATCAGATCGAGGCGGTGCTGTGCCGGACTCGTGGTCCGTCCGCGCGTCATGGCGTAGGGACGGACGACCGGCCCGGCCTCGTCGTCGAACCAGTGGCTTCTTCCCTGACCGTCTCCGCTCATGTCATCCCACTACCCGCCTGCGGGCAGATCGGTGCGCGGAGCGGTACCCAGATGCACACCGACCCGCTTGACCAGGAGCGTCATCTCGTAGGCGACCTGACCGACGTCGGAGTCGGCGTCCGAGAGGACGGCGAGGCAGCTGCCGTCCCCGGCGGCGGTCACGAACAGGAAGGCGTCGTCGAGCTCGACCACGGTCTGCCGGACAGTGCCCGCCTCGAAATGGCGGCCCACCCCCTTGGCCAGGCTGTGGAAGCCGGACGCGACGGCAGCCAGATGCTCGCTGTCCTCCCTGGTCAGGTCCTTGGACACGCCCGTGGGCAGACCGTCGCCGGAGAGCACGACGGCCTTGCGGATGCTGGCCACCCGGTCGACGAGTTCGTCCAGGAGCCAGTTCAGCTCCATCTTGTTCGTCTCCGTGGAGCCCGTGGCCTTCGGTGCGGTCATGGACCGTCCCCCTTAGTCGTTCCGTGTGCTGTGCCGTCCTGGGCGCTGTCGCCCTCGGCGTTCTCCTCACGCCCGCGCTGCCAGCCGCGCTGCAGCGAGGCCATCCGGCTGCGGACCTCGTCGGCGTCGCGGTCCGCCGGCTGCGCCGCCGCTTCGGGGCGTCGTTCGGGCTCCTGCCTCAGTTGCGGAGCCAGGTTGGCCTGTCGTACGCGCCGGGGCAGCGGCCCGTTGCCGGGCCCGGGCTCCGGGGCCGCCCTGCCGGTGGGCGGAGCTGCATCGCTCAAGCTACCGCCAGGAGGGGTCGCAGGCCTGCGGGGCCGTCCGGGCAGGGCCGGGGCCTCGGAGGTCCCGTCCGTGCCGCCCGCCTCGGCCGCCGTGCGCCGGTCACCGGCGTCGGCGAGCCCGGTGGACCGCTGTGCCGCCTCGCCCCGGCGGCGGGTGGGCAGCGGTGCGAGTCCCCCCGTGTCGGGGCGGCGCGGGCCGGGGGCGGGCGGCTCGGCCGCGTCGCCGCGCCGGGAGCGCTGTTCGGTGACGGGCCTGCCGTGCGAGCTGACCAGCTTGGGCGTCTGCCGCCGGGGCAACGGTACGGGTCCGCCGGAGCGGTCACCGATCGCCCTGTCGTCGGCTGTACCGTCGGCGACCCCCAAGGAGGCCGGCTGATGGGAGTCACCCGGCCGGGCGGCTGCCGGTTCGTCGGCGCTGCGGCGGGAGCGCCGGGGGCGGAACAGCCCACCGCGCTCGCTCTCCGCGTCCGTGAGGGCGCCCGGGAAGCCGTCGACGGCGTCCAGGTCCACAGGGGCCTCCAGCTCGACCGGTCCGTCCAGAAGGGAGGTCGGCGGTCCGGGCAGCTGCACCGGCGCGTGCGACCGGGCGGGGGTGAGGCTCGCCGCCTGCCCGGCTTCCCTCGAGGGGCGGTCCCGGTCGAGGCGGAAGCCGATGCCGTTGGTGTCCGGGACGTCGTCGGTGAGCAGGGTGTCGGGGATGAAGACGACGGCGGTGGTGCCACCGTAGGGGGACGGTTGCAGGGAGACCCGGACGTTCTGGCGCTGGGCGAGGCGGCTGACCACGAACAGGCCGAGCCGGTCCGTGTCGGAGAGTTCGAACTCGGGGGTCTCGGCGAGCCGGAGGTTGGCGTCCAGCAGTGCCTCGGCCGCCATGCCCAGGCCCCGGTCGTGGATCTCCAGGGTGAAGCCGTTGGCGACCCGATCGCCGAGCACCTGGACGGCGGTGTGCGGCGGCGAGAACACCGTGGCGTTCTCCAGGAGTTCGGCCACCAGATGGGTGAGGTCGGCGACGGCCGGGCCGGTGACGGCGACGCGCGGCAGGCGTCGGACCTCGATGCGTTCGTAGTCCTCGACCTCGGCGACGGCGGCGCGGACGATGTCCATCAACTGCACGGGCCGGCGCCACTGCCGCGAGGGAGCGGCACCGGACAGGATCACCAGGCCCTCGGCGTGCCGGCGCATACGGGTGGTGAGGTGGTCCAGGCGGAAGAGGTCGGCGAGTTCGTCGGTGTCCTCGGTCCTGCGTTCCATGGTGTCGAGCATGGTGAGCTGCTTGTGCAGCAGCACCTGGCTGCGCCGGGCGAGGTTCACGAAGACCTCGGAGACACCGGCCCGCAGTGCGGCCTGTTTGACGGCAGCCTCGACGGCGGCGCGCTGAAGGGTGTTGAGCGCCTGGCCGACCTCACCGATCTCGTTCTTGTCGTACTCCAGCCGGGGCACCTCGGTCTCGACGTCGACCTGTTCACCGGCGGACAGGCGTCGCATCACGCTGGGCAGCCGCACACCGGACGCCTCGTGCGCCTCCAGGCGCAGCTGCCGCAGATCGCGGATGAGGCTGCGGCCGACGCGCACGGACAGGACGATGGAGAACAGCAGGGCGACGAGGCCGAGGACGCCCGCGACGGCCGCCTGCATGATCACGCTCATGGCCACGGGCCGCATCCGGTCCTGGAAGCGGTCGCCGGCCTGGTCGTCGAGGGTGCCGAGACCGTCGAGAACGCCGCCCGCGGCGGAGTCCCAGCTCCGGGCGGTGACACCGCGCGGGGTTCCGGCATCGGTGGCGACGGCGGTCTCCTCGGCCACACGCAGCGGGGCGGTGGTGGCGTTCTTCCAGAAGCGTTCGTACCGTTCGCGCTCTCCGGCGGGCAGCAGCGGCAGATTGGTGTCGTACAGGAGGGTCCGCTGGGCGATGAGGTCGGAGATGTCGCGGGTCTCGTCGTGTGAGAGTGTGCCGACCACCAGCGAGGAGCCGAGCAGGGCGTCCTCGCGGGAGAGCAGCTCGCGGGCGCGGCTGATGTTGACCAGGGCCTGGCCCTGCTTCTCGATCTCGACGTCGTCGATGCCGTCGAGGGCGGAGAGCAGCGAGTAGCAGGGGTCCACGAGCTGGTTGTAGCGATCGAGGGCCTGGGCGCGGTTGACCGTGCGCTCCTCGACGCTGCGGCGCAGGGAGTCGAGGCCGTCGAAGGCGTCCAGGACGGCGGTGAGGCGCTCGGACTCGTCCGCGTCCATGGCGTCGAGGACGTCGTGGTCCCCCGCGTTCTTCCGGATCTTGGCGACGGCCCGGTCGGTGGCGGCGCGGGTGCGCTGCAGCGCCGAGAGGGCGTCGGCCGCACGCGGGTCGGCGAGGTAGACGAGGGTCTGGCGGCGTTCCTGCTGCAGGACGCGCACCGTGTCGTCGGCGGGATAGCCGATGTGCTGCACGACATCGGTCACATGGAAGAGGCGAGTGACTTCACGTCCTGTGAGCACCGTGGCGAAGCCCCAGACGGCGGTCAGGGAAAGCAGCGGCACGAGAAGCAGCGCCACGATCTTCCGGCGGATCGACTTCCCGCGAAAGCGCATGGCCTCCCCCAGCTCGACCCCCGCCGGCCGGGGGTACACATGTCCGTCAACAAACGGCGCGAGCCTACTACCGCTGCACAGCTAACTCGAAGACACGTCCGGAGGATGAGTCTCCGTTCTGGCAGTGAGAGATGGCGAGTTGTCCGGGCATTGCGGGAGATTGCGCCCGGGATGCGCGCGCCTGCGCCGGGACGGCCGAAGCAGTACGGACAAGTGGTTGGCTGGAAGTTTTCGCAAGGAGGGAATCTTCAGGGGCCGTTGTTCGTCCTTCTCTACGGGAAATGGGGGCGGAATCGGCCACAGGAGCCGCATCCCGCACCCCGGCGGCGTAAATCAGCGCAAGCCGGGCAGCCACTGGGGAGTCGGCGTCTACGGGCACCGGGGCGAGCGGTCTGCTGGCGGTGGGGAGTGACACGGTGATGGGGACGGCGGAGCGGCGCGAGGCGCCCGAGGAGAGCGGGGCGGAGCGCTCGGCGGCGCGTCGGCGCCGGCAGGCACCGGATCGCGACATTCCGGCGCCTGAGGGTGCCGGGGCGTCCGACGGGTGGCAGCAGGAGCCGTACCACCGGCCGCTGTGGGTCGAGGAGCCCATGCGGCGGCGCCGCATGCCGGACCCGGTGCGTACGGCGGCGGTGCGGGCGGTGCTGATCATCGCGGTGACGCTGATCCAGGCCATGGTGGCGTTCCTGTGCACGCTGGCGGGCTCCTGGCCGGCGTTCCCGATGGTGATCAGCAGCGTGGTCAGTACGGTGGTCGCCACCTGGGCCGTGGTCGACGTGTGGGTGACCCGCCAGGTGTGGAATCAGCGGTACGGCGTGGTCTCCGAGCCGAGCAGCACGGCCCGATCGCTGCGCCGCGAGCGCCGCGCCCATCGGCGTCAGGAGCGGGCCGCCCAGCGGGAGCAGGAGCGGATACGCCGACGGGGCGGCACCGGGCAGCTGTCGCACTCCTGACCTTCGGACGGGCCGGCTCGGGTACCCCTGTGCGGCAGGCGCGGGCCGCGGCAGGCGGGCCGGGCGCGCCGCTCGGCACCCCCGGTCCCCACCGTCCTCACGGCCCTCACAGGCCTCGTGGCCCTCACAGTGGGGTCCTCGCAGCCCTCGCAGCCCGGCCGGCCACCTGCTTCTCCTCCCGCCCGAGTGCCCGCTGGGCCCTCATGAAGGGGTGGGGCGGTTCACGGAGAGTACGGCGACCGTGCGGCCGTTCCGTTCGTGGTGCGCGAGAAGGCTGCCCTCGTGCACACGCGGACGGTACGGGCCCGGCGTGAGGTGATCGTCTCGTGCGGCTCGATCGGCTCCCCGAAGCTGCTGATGCTGTCGGGCATCGGCCCGGCCGGGCATCTGCGCGAGATCGGCGTCGAGGTGGTCGTCGACTCGGCGGGCGTCGGTGAGAACCTCCAGGACCATCCCGAGGGCGTCATCATGTGGGAGGCGCAGCAGCCGATGACCACCACGTCCAGCCAGTGGTGGGAGGCGGGCGTCTTCTACGACACCGAACCCGGCCCGGCCCCCCGGACCTGCGACGATGATGATCGGGGAGAAAGCGCGCGGACTTTTTGAAGGAGGACGCGCAGAGCGGCTCGGGACACCGAGAACTGCGCGACCAGCCACGAACGGCCCGCAGTTCTCCACCTGCCGGACGCTAGGGCGCACTCGGCGACGGCTTCTTGAACATCCGGGTCGCCGTGATCTCGCTGTGCACCGCTTCTCCGGCCTGGGGCTGCTGGGGCAGACCGGGCCGGAGGTGTTCCTCCACGCTGATGTACTTCAGGCCCGCCCTGAGGTCGGCGTCGTTGCGCAGCCGGATCACCAGCGGGAACTCGGCGAGCGCGGTCGTGTCGAACAGGCCGGTGGTGTACAGCAGCTGCACGCCCAGGGCGTCCGACACGGCCCGCTGGAGCTCCAGCAGGTAGGTCGCGTTGGCGCGTCCGATCGGGTTGTCGAGGAACAGCGTGCCCGCGTGCCGCTGCTTGTCGCGCCCCCGGTCGTTCGACCGGAGCGCCGCCATCGTGCAGTACAGCGCGATGGCCGCGGTGAGCAGCTGGCCGCCGGAGAACACGTCGCCCATCTGCCCGACGGGCACCCGCTCGGCGCGCAGTACGGCGTCGGGCTTGAGGATCTCGACGGCCACGCCCTTGGGCTGGAGTGCTGCCGCCACTCCCCTCAGCAGCAGGGACACGCCGTCGCGGCGCAGGTCGGAGTTCTTCTTCACGGCCGCTCGCGTGGCTTCGTCGATGACCTCGCCGAGCCGTTCGGTGAGCGTCGCCTGGTCCGGCTCCTCGAAGCGGATGCGCAGGAACTCCTGCCCCGACCACTCGCCGAGCCCTTCCGGCAGCCGGGAGAGCCGCTGGGCGGAGCGCAGGGTGGCGAGGGCCGACTCGACCAGTCCCCTGAGCCGGTCCACGATCGAGTCCCGGTTGCGCTCCAGCTGGGCCAGCTCGTCGGTGAGGACGCGCAGCCGGGGCGCGAACGCGTCCGCCCACTTCTGGGCGTGCTCGGGCAGCGCGGAGGCGGGCAGCTCGCGGATCTGCTGCCGGGCGGGGGTACGCACCTGCTCGTAGCGCGTGGAGTTGGCGTGCCGGACGAGTACGTCGCTGGCCTCCCGCACGGTGGACTCGGCGGCGGAGAGGTCGGCGGCGCAGCCGCGCAGCGAGCGGCGTGCCTCGGCGGCCGAGTGCCGGGCCTCCTCCGGGCTGCCCGGATAGGGCTCCGGCTCCTCCTGCTCCTCCTCGGGGGCGTGCTCGCGCAGCAGGTCGCGGAGCATCGCGGCGATCTCGTCGAAGCCGCTCGCCGCGTCCTCGGCGGCCCGGTGGGCCTCCAGCAGCTCGGCGTGCGCCTCCCGGGCCTCGGCCAGTGCCTCGGTGCGGGCGGCGAGTTCGGCCGTTGCGGTGCGCAGCAGGGCCTGGGCGTGCTCGGCGTCGCGCGGAAGGAGTTCCTCGGTCAGCTCGGTGTGTGCCTCGCCGTCCTCGGGGGCGTGCCGCTCGGCCTCGCCGCGCAACCGTCCGAGCTGCTCGCTCGCGGTGGACATCCGGGTCTCCAGGAGCTGCACCAGCTCCTCCGCACGTGCTGCGGCGGCCTGCCGGGATGGGCCGTCCGAGCCGTCCGGCGACTGCAGCAACAGCTCGGCGCGGGTGCGGACCTTGTTGCTGAGCCGGTCGAGTTCGGCGCGGGCGGCGCTCTCGTCGCTCTCCGCGCGGGCCTGCTCGGCGCGCAGGTCGGCGCCGACGCCGACCTTCTCGTACACCTGGGAGGCGGCGCGGTAAGCCTCGCGGAGGGCGGGCAGGGAGGCCTTCGGGGCGTCCGCGTCGTCCTCGGGTACGTCGTCGGGGGCGCCGGCGATCTCGGAGCGCTCGGCGCGCAGCGCACGCGTGGTGCGGCGGGCGTCGTCGGCGGCGCGCTGGGCTGCGCGGCGGTCCTCGTCGGCGGCGCGGGCACGCTCCAGGCAGACCTGGGCCCGGGCCTCCGACTCGGCGGCCTCGTCGGCGAGTTCACGCAGCTTCACCTGCCAGCCGGCGCGCTCGCGCAGCCGGAAGGCGAGTCCGGCGAGGGCGTCGGCGGCGCGCCGGGCCTTCTGCGCCGCCTCCTGCCGCTCGTCGCGGATCTGCACGGCCTCGGCGGCGACCTCGTCGGCCTCGGCCCGCGCGGTGCGCGCCTCGGCCAGCTCCGCCTCGGACTCCTCGGCGAACGTGCGGGCGTCCCGGGCGGCCTCGGCGTGTTCGGCGAGCCGGCCGGCCGGGC
>NZ_JBFAET010000115.1:0-29471 GCF_040642095.1 Streptomyces sp. NPDC020362 | reverse complement strand
ATCACGCCCTGCAGGGTCATCAGGGAGGAGCCGACGCCCTTGGGGATCGACGCCGTCGGCGTCGGGGACCGGCCCCTGCGCGAGACCCTGTGGGCCGCGCCGGACACGGCGGCCGCTGCTGCGCAGAGCCGTACCGACGTCGCACAGGCCGGCCTGTTCGCTTTCGAGGTCGCCCTGTTCCGGCTGCTCGCATCGTGGGGGGTACGACCGGACGTCCTGGCCGGCCACTCCGTCGGCGAGCTGGCCGCGGCGCACGTCGCCGGAATCCTCTCGGAACGGGACGCCGTCGAACTGGTCGCCGCCCGAGGGAGATTGATGCAGCAACTCCCGGCAGGCGGCGCCATGGTGTCGCTGGACGCCACCGAAGAAGAGGCCAGGGCGGCGCTGGCGGAACGGGCCAAGGAGCCCGGGCCGGTGGCGATCGCGGCGGTGAACGCCCCACGGTCGGTCGTCGTCTCCGGGGCCGAGCAGGCGGTGCTGGCGGTGGCCGCACGCTTCGAGGCCCGGGGGCGGCGCACCGTACGACTGCGGACCGGCCACGCGTTCCACTCGCCGCTGGTCGAACCGGCGCTCGCGGAGTTCGGCCGTGCGGCGTCGCGCGCCACCTATCGTGAGCCCCGCATCCCGGTCGTCTCGGCCATGACCGGGCGCCGGGCCGACGGAGACGATCTGCGCTCTGCGGCCTACTGGGTCCGCCATGCCCGTGCAACGGTGCGGTTCGCGGACGTCGTACGACATCTGGTGCGTGAGGCGGGGGTGACCGCCCTCGTCGAGGTGGGCCCCGGCGCACAGCTCGTCTCGGCCGCGATGACCACCGTCGAGGAGCCCGGGGACCTGGTCCTCACCCCGACGGTCCGGCCTGGCCGACCGGAGCCCGGCACGGTCCTGGCGGCACTCGCCCGGCTGCACGTGCACGGCACGGCGGTCGACTGGGAAGCCGTGCACCGGGGGCACCCAGGCAGACGTGCCCGGCGGGTGGACCTGCCCACCTACCCCTTCCAACGGGAACGCCACTGGCTGGCCGAGCCTCCTCAGACCACACCGAGCGCGCCCCGGACCACCGTCGGCCATCCGGTGCTGACCTCGACGACCAGCCTCCCGGACACCGGCCGCCTGCTCTGCACCGGCCACCTGGCGGACGCGGACCAGCCCTGGCTGCACGACCACGTCGTCGGCGGACGCCCGCTCGTGCCCGCCGCCGCCCTCGCGGACATGGCGCTCCACGCCGGTGACACCTGCGGGCTGGACCTCCTGGAGGAACTGACGCTGCTGCTCCCCCTGCAACTACCCGGTTCCGGTGGACGTATCGAGGTGCAGGTGGCGCTCGGCGAGCCGGACCCGTCCGGCCGCCGCAGCGTCGACATCCACGCGCGCCCCGAGGATTCCGGCCCGGTCGGTCCATGGACCCACCACGCGACCGGCCGGCTGGGACGATCGACCACCGACCCCGGCCCGGACCGCGGCTCCCAGGAGTCCTGGCCGCCCCCGGACGCCGTCCCGGTCGACCTGACAGGCGCCTACGACCGGCTCGCAGGCGCAGGCTACGCCTACGGCCCGGTCTTCCGGTGCGTGCGGTCCGTGTGGCGGCAGGGCGACGACCTTCTCGCCGATGTGCGGCTCCCCGACGCGGCGCTGGCAGACGCACAGCGCTACGGCATCCATCCCGCGCTGCTCGACGCCGCCGTACACGCATCGTTGCTGGCCCCCGAGGATCCAGGCGAACCCGCACGCCCCGCCGCGACCCGCCTGCCGTTCTCCTGGCGGGGCGTCAGCCGCTGGACCACAGGCGTCGGCGCGCTGCGCGTCCGGCTGCGCTCCACCGGCAAGGACACGCTCACCGCCGACCTCACGGACCCGGCCGGCAGGCCGGTGCTGCGGGTGGACGAGCTGACCACCCGGGTGGTCCCGGGCAGTGCCGGCGCCACCGAACCGGCGCGGCCACGGCCGCTGTACCGCCCCGAGTGGGTCGCCGCAGCCGCGGCCCATCCGTCCGTGCCCGCGCTCAGGGTCGCGTCCCCGGACGACCTCGGCCTGGCGGCGGCGCTCTCGGATGCCGCAGGTGCCGAGGCACTCGCCACCGCATGCGCGCAGGCCTCGGCGCTTGCCTCCCCGTCCACCTCTCCCGACCCTCGCGTCGGATCTCCCGCCGCAGCCGACACCGCGGACCTGGTCGTCTCCCTGACCTCGACGCCCCCGTCCCCCGATCCGTCCGCCGCTGCCCGCGGCCTCGTCACACGCGCCCTGGAAATGCTGCACCACCGGCTGCCCACCCTGGCTGTGGGCTCGCGTCTGATCCTGGTGACCCGTGGTGCCACCGGTCCGGACCCGGACCTGCCCGCCGCAGCGGTCTGGGGGCTGGTGCGCAGCGCTCAGTCGGAGTACCCCGGCCGCATCGCCGTCGTCGACATCGACGACAGCCCGGAGTCGCTGCACCGCCTGACGGCAGCGGTGGCAACCGGCGAGCCCCAGCTCGCGGTCCACGGCGGCAAGGTCCTCGTGCCCCGACTGGGACGGTCGGCCACAGCGCCCTCCCACCCACCTGCGTTCGCACCGGACGGCACCGTGCTCATCACCGGTGGCACGGGGGCTCTGGGCGCACTGCTGGCCGTGCATCTGACGGAGCGCCACAAGGTCCGCAGGCTGGTGCTCACCAGCCGGAGCGGCCCGAAAGCGCCGGATGCACGACGTCTGCGGGAGCAGATCGAGCGGGCGGGCGGTCGGGTGGAGGTGCACGCCTGCGACGGAGCCGACCGGTCCGCACTGGCCGAGGTGATCGACCGGTACGCGGGCGAACTGACCGGCGTGGTGCATGCGGCGGGTGTCCTCGACGACGGCGTGCTGGAGGCGCAGACGCCCGAACGGCTCGCGGCCGTCCTGGGACCGAAGGCGGACGCGGCCTGGCACCTCCACGAGCTGACGAAGGAGCTGCCCCTCTCGCAGTTCGTGCTCTTCTCCTCGGCGGCCGGTCTGCTCGGCAATCCCGGTCAGGCGGGCTACGCCGCCGCCAACGCGTTCCTGGACGCCCTCGCCCTGCACAGGGCCGCCCTGGGGAAGCCCGCGCTCTCCTTGGCATGGGGACCGTGGGCAGGAGCCGAGGGGATGGCCGCCCGTACCGGCCGCACCGGCGACGGCGTGCTGCGCGCCGTCAGCCCTGCCGAGGGCCTTGCACTGTTCGACGCCGCTCTGGAGACGGGCGAGCCGGTCCTCGCGCCGCTGCCCCTGGATCCGGGGACCGGTCCGGCGCGACGACCGGTTCCGCCACTGCTGCAGGGTCTGCTGCCCCCGCCGGGACCCGCGGCAAGCCCGGTGAGGGACCTCGACGGCGGCGGGAGGGCGGGCACGAGCCCGGTGTCCACACACGACTCGCCGGGCGCCTGGCGCGAACGGCTGGCTCGACTGCCCGCCGCCGACCGCGCTCCCGCGCTGCTCACGCTCGTCCGGGAGACGGTGGCCGACGTGTTCGGCCATCCCGACGCGACCGCGGTGAGGGTCGACCGCGCCTTCACGGAACTGGGCCTCGACTCCCTCACCGCCGTTCTGCTGCGCAACCGCCTGGGTCTGCTCACCGGCCTGGAACTGCCCGCCACCCTCACCTTCGACGTGCCCACCACCGAACGGCTGGCCGCCCACCTGCTCGACGCACTGCACGAGTCGCTGCCCCACCCCGAAGGTGCCGCCGGCCCGCCGTCACGCCCCGCCACAGCCCGGTCCCCCCAGACGCTGGCCTCGCTCTACCGCCGCGTCTGCGGCACGGGTGACGTCGTATCGGCGATGCACCTGCTCGTGACCGCCTCGCTGGCCGTCCCCGGATTCGGCCCCGAGGACGCCGCCGCGCAGGTCCTGTCCCCGCTCCGCCTGGCAACGGGCCCGGACGACCGACCGCCCCTGGTGTGCTTCCCCGGGTTCTCCCCGGCCCTCGGCAGGCCCTGGTACGCCGCGCTCGCGCGCCACTTCGACGGTGACCGGGACGTGGTGGAGATGCGGCATCCCGGAGTCACCTCGGGTGACGCGCTGCCGCGCGACTGGCAGACGCTCGTGGATCTGCATGCCGCGACCCTGCGGGAGCAACTGGGCGATCGCCGGCCCGTCCTGCTGGGCTGGTCGATGGGCGGTTTCCCGGCGCACGCCGTGGCGGCGCGGCTGGCGGCGGCCGGCACCCCGCCCGCGGGCCTGGTCCTCGTCGACACCTACCACGTGACGCCCGAGCGGGAGACCGAGCCCTGGCTGCTCGCCCTGCCCGCCCGCGCGGCCCTGGCCATGGGGGAGGGGTTCGACACCGCGGTGGACGACATGGCTCTGGCCGCGCTCGGGGCCTACACCCGGATGCTCCGCGGCCGGCGTCCCGAACCGGTGGACGTACCCGTACTTCTGGTCCGCGCCACCGAGCAGGTTCCGGAGATGCGCACCCACGGCGGCCCAGCGGCGGGGAGTCACGGCTGGCGGTCCTCCTGGCCACAGCCGTCCGACACCGTGGACGTCCCGGGCGACCACTGGACCATGACCGAGGACCATGCACCCACCACGGCGCAGGCGATCCGTGATTGGATCAACGGCCTTGCGGGACCCACCGGTTGAGACACGACGGCCCAGGAGCAGACGCCGTTGCTCCTGGGCCCGCCGCGGACCACAGGGATGTGCCGCTGCTCCGGCCGCTCCGTGAGTCGGGCACGACGGAGCGGCCAGGAGCACGGTCCGCCCCGCGGTCAGCGAGGTGCGGAACGCCCGGCCGCCGTCGGAGCCAGGACTTTCAGTGCCACGGCGGGATGGAACAGCAGAGCCGGAGGGGCCACCATGTTCACCACCCGGACGAACGCGGCCCACACGGCCGCGTCCTGCACCGCCACGCGGAACAGACGCCTGTTGTACCAGTGGGCGAAACGCGCGGCGAGGGGCTGGCGGTCCGGGTTCCACATGAGGTCCGAGTTGGTGGACAGCGTCCAGGGGCCCAGCACCAGGCGGCCCACCTTCTTCTGGAAGTCCCCGGACAGGCCGTCCAGCCGTGCGGACGCGCGCTGGCGGGCCAGCATCCTCTGCAGCAGTTCCGCCTCCATCGCGGCCACGGTCAGCCCCTGACCGTAGACGGGGTTGAAGACGCAGACGGCGTCGCCGAGGGCGATGAGACGCTCCGGCCAGTTCCTGACGGTGTGGTAAGGCCGCCACTGGTTGTCGACGTTGGTGTAGCTGTGGGTCGGCTCCTGGACGGTGCGTCGGCCGATCTGCTCGGCCAGGCGCGGGTTGGTCAGGCTCTCGGCGAAGGCCAGGTAGCCCTTGTCGTCGGTCGGTGGCCGGTCCTGGTGGGCGAACAGCGAGCACGTCCAGCGGTTGCGCTCCACGGCGAGAAGGACACCGGCCCGGGACACCCGGGGAGCGAACAGCATCTGGTACGCGATGTAGTAGTCCGGATGGGCGGGGTGGTCCTCCTCGGGCCGGTCGAAGTTCATGGACGTGTACGTGACCTTGGCCTTCACGATCCGCTTCGGCGGCACGGCGACCCCCATCCCGCCCAGCCAGTCCGCCAGGGAACTGGACCGTCCGGAGGCGTCGACGACCAGATCCGCGGTCAGCTCGACGGGGTCCGCGTCCTGCGGGCGACAGGTCACTCCGCTCACGCGGCCCGAGGGGTCCCGGGTCAGGCCCGTGCACCGCGTGGACGGCATGAGCGTGACCTGGGGAAGCGCGAGCACCTTGCGCCGCAGTCGGCGTTCCAGTTCGTCGCGGGTGAAGGTCTGGATCCTCACGCCCGTGCGCTTGCGGGGCGCGAGCCCCACGGGCAGCAGGAAGTCGATGCCCTCCCCGTAGTCGAAGACCGGCGCCCCCGCGGCCCTCAACTCCTCGCGCAGGCCCGGGAACAGCCGTTCCAGGATCTCCCCGCCCTTGGCCAGCATCGCATGTGCGTGGTAGCCCTGCGGGGCGCCCGGATGAACACCGGTGTCCTCGTCGACTGCGTCCCGCTCGACGAGGACGACCTCCGTGAAGAAGTCACTCAGTACCCGCGCGGTCACCAGTCCCGCGTAACTGCCTCCGATGACAACGGCCTTGCCCCAAGGGCGATGTGTACTCAAGTCGTCTCCCATGTGTGACCGGACCACCGCGTTCAAGCAGGTCAACGACCCCGCCGAGAGACCGGAAACGGGGCTTGGGAAGCATTGGGGGAGCGCGCTGCGACCTCACGATCCTCCCTCGGGGACGCCCCCGACGCCTCCCCGCGGCCCGCGGAATCCATGAGAGTCGTCCTTCTGCGGGCCCGGTCCGACGCCGGGTGAGCCGAGGTCCCGGGGCTTCCGCGTCTGCGTCCGGGGCCGTCCGTGCGACCATGGCGTGCGGCACGTCCGCAGGCGCCGCCGACTACGGCTCGGCGGGCCGCTGTTGGATATTCGGGGCGTTGACCGACATGGGGGCGTGGGTGGCAGGCACAGCGCTGGAGTCGCTGGACGAGGTGCCGTGGGAACGGCTGGAGCCGGCGCTCGACATGCATCCGGGCACGGAGATGCGGCGCGCCCTTCGGGTCCTGGCGCTCAAGGGCCCGGCGGCGACGGAGGAGGACTGCTACCCGCTGTACGACTGCTTCGCGCTGGGCACCGGACGCGTGGCCCCCGTCTCGACCGCCGCGCTGCCCTTCGTGGTGGCCCTCGCCCGCGATCCGGACCTGGGAGCCCGGGTCACACTCGTCGAGTTGCTGGCGAGCCTGGCCGAGGCAGCGGCCGAAGCCGAACCGGGCCGGGTGGACGCGGGCTGGCAGGAGGCCTGGCGGCGCCAGCGTCCCGGGATCCGGGCACTGCTGGCGGACCCCCGGCCCGAGGTGCGCAGGAACGCCCTGCCCCTCGCCGGGAGTGCGAGCGCGCTGCTGGAGCGGTGGCATGCCGAGACGGACCCGACGGTGCGACTGCCCCTGCTCCTGGCGCTGGGCACTGCCGCCGCCGAATCCGCCGATCCCGCGACGGCCGACCGGGTACGGGCGGCAGTGACGGATGTGCTGCGGACCGACGCGCCTGTCATGCGGGTCGCGGCTGTGCACGCCTGGGCGTCTTTCGATCCCGAGGCGCCCGTCCGTGAGCTGGACCTGCTGCTGGAGGTGCTGTCCGACCCGGCTGTGCGTCCGCAGTTCGAGGCGATCTGGTAGGTACCGGACGTCGACAGCGCCTTCACCCGCGAGGACGTCGTCTCCTGGGCGGCCTCTCTGTTCGAGGACGCACCGCAGACGGCACTCTCCTTCGTCGTCCGGCTCATCGGGGCTGCGCGCCGCAACGGGGACACCCTGCTGTGCCGGGCCGCGCTGGACCAGGCGTGGCGGCTGCTGGTGGTCCGGCCGTCCGCGGCCCCCGCGCTGGTGCCCCTCGCCGGCGCGCTGCTCGCCGACGCGGACGACGGCGTACGGTACCGGGCGGCCCACCTGCTCGCGGTGCTGGGGTCCCGGGCGGCCCCGTACGCCGACCGGCTGGCCGAACTGCTCGACGACCCGGGCGAGGCCGAGTTCCTGGAAGGCACCGTCGGGGACCACGCCCGCTGGGCGCTGACCCGCATCGGTGATCCGCGCGGTCTGCCGGGGCTGGTCGAGCGGCTGTACGAGCCGTATCGGGGCCAGTACAGCCGCTCGTACGTCATGGGAGACCCGCGCCTGCCCGAGGTGGAGGACGTCCTGACCCCTCTGGGAGCGCACGCGGACGTCCTGTTGCCCGCCGTGCGGGAACTGCTCCGGGACGCCGACACGGGCATCACGGTGACCCGCCTCTTCCTCGGTGTCCTCACGGAATGGGGGCAGGCCGCTGTCCCTGCGCTGCCGGAGGCGGTCGCCCTGCTGGACGACACCGCGCATACGTTCGACGTCGTCGGCTTGCTCGTGGCGATGGGGCCGGCCGCACAGTCCGCCGCGCCCGCCGTGCGCCGCATCACGGTCTTCGACTATCCCGCCAAGCATTGGAGGGTGGCGTGGGCCGCCTGGCGCCTCGGCGGTGACCACGACGCGACGCTCCGGCTCCTGGGCGAGGCGGTGCTGGCCGAGGAGGGGCCGCTCCACGGTCCCGTCGCTCTTCTCGGCGACTTCGGCCCGGCGGCCGCGCCGTACGCCGACCGGGTGCGGCATGTGATGGAGCACGGCTCCCCCTGGGCACGGCTGCGCGCGGCGGTCGCGCTGTGGTCGATCACCGGCGAGCCGGAGCCGAGCGTGTCCGTCCTGGAGGAGAACATCCATGAGGTCACCGACGGCGGCGACTCCTACGGTGTCTTCCTCGACGCGCTGCGGGCCCTCGCCCGGATCGGCACGGTCACTCCGGCGGCGCGGGCAGCCCTGCACACGGTGCAGGGGTGGGACCGGCGGCTGTCACCGGACCGGGACTACCGGTCGTTCCTGCTGGACGAGGAGATCCGGTCCGCGATCGACGATGTCCTTGCCCTGCCGTGAGGACCGGCCGGGGCGACCGTCTAGGCTCGTTGCCTCGAACGAGTGGACGGGGGAGCCGGGTGGGCAGGTGGGAGCGGGCGCTGGACGCAGCGGGCGTGCACGCGCCAGGGCTACGGGCCGACTACAGCCGACAGCGGCAGCAGGTGGCCCGGTACAAGCGGGAGGTGGCGGCCGCCGCCGGACTGCTGCTTCCGCAGGCCATGGTCCCACATGTGATGGCTGCGGCTGCTTTCATGCACCGCACCGACGACCTGCTCGACCGCGGCCCCCTGGCGGAGCGCCGGGTGGCGTACTCCCGTTGGGAGCAGGAGGTCAACGAAAGCCTCGCCGCAGGCGGTACCGACAACCCCGAGCTGCGCCCCCTGCTGAACAGCATCGGCGCACACCCCGTCCTGCACGACCGCGTCCTGGACCATCTCCGAGCGGCGGCCTCGGACCTCGACTTCACCGGGTTCGTCACCGAGAACGACTACCAGCGGTACGTTGACGGATACTCGCTGCCCGGCTTCATGGTCGTCGCCGCGCTGCTCGGCCCCGAGGAGCAGACGGCGTACCGGGCCGCCTGCCGCACCTACATCGACGCCAGCCAGCGGCTCGACTTCGTGAACGACCTGGCGGAGGACCTGGCGGACGGCCGTCTGACCATCCCCGAGCAGATCCTGAAGGAGCACGGCGTCACCCGCGCCGACCTGGAACAGGCCCGTGATCTGCCGGCTGTTCGCTCACTGATCGACGACCTGCTCGACCAGGTGGACCGCACCCTCGCCGAAGGCAGGGCCGTCGTCGACCTCGTGCCCGAGGCACACCGGCCCATGGTCCGGTGCATGGTCGCGGTGGACGAGCTGACGAGCCGCGCCGCTCGCGCCGACCGTGGCGCGCTGCTCCACCGCTCGGCGAGCCCCGGCAAGCTCGCTGCGCTGCGGCTGCTGGGGCGCGAGTACCTCCAGGCCCGCCGGCTTTGCCGTTGACGGCGCCGGTTACGCAAACACCGTTACAGCGACGCGAGGTTGTCGGTCAGGTCGGCGAGGCCGAGCGAGCCCTGGGTGAGTGCGTTCATGTGCCAGGTGCGCAGGTCGAAGCCGGAGCCGAGGCGGCGACGGGCGGCTTCGCGGCCCTGCAGCCAGGCGCGTTCTCCCAGCTTGTAGCCGATGGCCTGGCCGGGCCAGCCGAGGTAACGGTCGATCTCGCTGCGGCGGCGGGCGGTTTCGCAGCCGTGGTGCGCGGCCATGAACGCGGTGGCGAGGTCCGGGGTCCAGCGTTCGCCCGGGTGGAAGCCGGAGCCGACGGGGACGGCGAGCTCCAGATGCATGCCGAGGTCGACGATCACGCGGATGATCCGGAGCATCTGCTTGTCCAGGTAGCCGAGGCGGCGGGCGGGGTCCGTGAGGAAGCCCCATTCGTCCATCAGCCGCTCGGCGTACAGGGCCCAGCCCTCCTTGTCGGCGCTGACCGCGCCGAGGGTGATCTGGTAGCGGCTGAGGCGGTCGACGGCCGCGGTCCATCGGGCGGTCTGCAGATGGTGCCCGGGAACGCCCTCGTGATACCAGGTGCTGACGATCTCCCAGGTGGGGAAGGTCTGTTGGCCGAGGGTCGGCAGGTAGGTGCGTCCCGGACGGCCGAAGTCGAGGCTGGGGCCGGTGTAGTAGGGAGCGCCCGAACTGCCGGGAGGGGCGATCCTCGACTCGACCCTGCGGAGCGGTCCGGAGATGTCGAAGTGGGTGCCGTCGAGTGCGTCGATCGCCTCGTCCATGATGTCCTGGAGCCAGACACGGATGTTCTCCTCGCCGGTGATGGCGTGGCCGTGCCGGTTCAGGTGGTCCATGGTCTCCCGGACGGTGGCGCCCGGGAGAATCCGGCCGGCCTCGGCACGCATCTCGGCGGCCGTGTGGTGGAACTCCTCCCAGGCCCAGGCGTAGGCCTCGGCCGGGTCCAGAGCGGCGCCGTTGGCCCAGCGGGCCGAGCGCAGGTAGCGCTCGCTGCCGACGGCGTCCGGGGTACCGTCCACGGCGGGCAGGTAGGTCCCTTCGAGCCAGTCGCGGAAGCCGGCCACCGCGGTCGTGGCCCGGTCGGCGGCGGCGTCCAGCTCGGGACCGAGCCGGTCCGGAGCACCTGCCACGAACTCGGCGAACCAGCTCGCGCCACCGATGTCCTCGCCGGTCCAGGCGGTGAGCTGCCCGATCACGGCCCGGGCCTGGCGGGGCGCGCACACCAGCCCGCGGGCGATGCCCTCGGTGAGAGTCGCCCGGTAGCCGTCCAGCGCGCCCGGCAGGTTGCGCAGCCGCCCACCGACCGCGGCCCAGTTCTGGTCGGTGTCGGTGGGCATCAGGGTGAGGATGCTCCGCACCCTGTGCACGGGCGAGCCGACGTTGCGCAGCTCACGGAAGTGGTCACCCGCCTCGTGCACGGCGAGTTCCGCGGTGAGCCGTTCCCGCAGCAGACGGGCGCAGTTCCGGTCGGCGCCCTCCCACACCACGCCGTCCTTCTCGGCGTCCCGCTCGGCGCCGTCGAGCGCGGAGAGCGTCCGCCGGGCCAGCTCGGCATGCGCCTCGAAGCCCTCCGGCGACAGATCCGGCTGCCGGTCGTCCTCGGGATGCAGGCCGAGCCGGGTCGAGGCCAGGGGGTCGAGGGCTGCGACCTGCTCGACGTGGTCGTCGGCGATCCGGCGCGGGGTGCTCGGCTTCTCGGACATGTGCGCCATGCTGACGCACCGTCGCCGACGGTGTCAGCAGTGCACTGTCGGCTTTCGGCCGCATGCGATCACTCGTCGTCGCCATCAGCGGGACGCGGCTCCCGACGGCCGGCCCCGGGCCGGCGAGCGGTGGGTTCAGGGCGTGGGGATACCGGCCGGGGCGCGGGGCGGGCGCGCGAACCGGACCGGAACCCCGGCGGAGTAGAGCACGCTCACGGGCTCCCCGGCCGGTGCGGGCAGCCCCGCCGCGGCCACGAGATCCTCGTCGCAGTGAAGCAGCTCCGCGCGGTGGAGCGGCCAGCGAGGGTGGGCGTTCGGGAGATACAGGGGCCGGCCGAAGAAGGCGCTGTGCATGCCCCAGCGGGCCGTCAGGAAGTGTTCCAGCTCGCTCGGGGCCTCGACCCGCTCGCCGATCCGTATCGCGAGGCTGCTTCGCGCACCGCGGGGTCCCGGCCAGCGCCGGCTGCTCGCGTAGGCGATCGTCGTACCCTCCCGACGGACCTTCATCCGCGACCACACGTACGGGAGACGGAACGCGACCCGCCCGACGACGACAGGGATCAGGCGGGACGTGTCGAGGGAGCGGAAGACCACGCCCCGACGGCCCTGGGCGTCCACGGAGTACAGACGGACATTGGTCTCCGGGAAGGAACCGAGGTACGGGACACCGGGCAGGCGGAACCAGCCGACGCGGTGCATCCGGAAGGCGACGAGGCCGATGTAGGTGACGCCGTGCAGGGTGTCCGGCCGGGTGCCGGCCGGCAGCAGCGGGGCGACGTCCGCCGGATCGGCGGCCCAGTGGAGGAAGGCCAGGTCGAGCCAGGACTGGGTGAGCAGGGGCGGGTCCGCGGCATGGGGCGGGTCGGCCGTTATCGGTTCGGGTTCCGCATGGAGCGGTGGTTGCGGCATCGAGCCAGTATCGCGAAGCATTCCGCTCGACGGAACGCACCTCCACGGTGGAACGCCGCGCCACCGTGCCGCGCCGAGACGGCAACTCACGGAACACAGCCGCACGGTGGAGCGCTCCCGCGCCCGGCCGCGCCGAGACGACAAGTCGGGGAGGCGACCCGGTAGTGTTCGAGCCGACAGCGCGCCTTCCTGCTGAAGCGGCGAAGACCTGGGGAAACGCGGATGCCACTGACAGACAGTCATTTCTCCGACGCTGCGGTACCGACCGATCTGCGGCTTCTGACCAGCTACCTTTTCGACAGATCCGGCTCAGACGCTCCAGCGTTCACCTTCCTCGACTACGCGTCCGATCGGGACGGCACAGAGCACACGATGTCGTGGGCACAGCTGGCCGACCGGGTTCGTGCGGTCGCCGCCGAGGTGAGCAGACACACCGGGCGCGGCCGGCGGGTGGCGATTCTCGCGCCACAGCACCCGGCCTATGTGGTCGCCTTCCTCGGCGCCCTGCACGCGGGAACCGTCGCGGTGCCGCTCTTCGCGCCGGAAGCGAGCCGGCACGGCGGACGGCTGGTCCACGTCCTGTCCGACTGCGCACCCGAGGTGTGGCTGACCTCGGCGGACGTCATCGACCAGGTGTGCGCGCTCGCGCAGAACGACGCGGTCCCCACGCCGAAGCGCATCGTCGCAGTGGATGAACTGCCCCGTGCGGACGGCGACTTCACGGCCCCCGAGATCGGCCTCGACGAACCCGCCTACCTGCAGTACACCTCGGGGTCCACGCGTGATCCGGCCGGTGCCGTGATCACGCACCGCGCCGTGGTCGCCAACTCGTGGCAGGCCGCAACCGCGTACAGGGCGGGCGCGGAGTGGACCGTCGTCGGATGGCTCCCGTTCTTCCATGACATGGGGCTGATCCAGTTGCTGGCCGCCCCGGTGTTCGCGGGGTCCCGGTCGGTGTTCATGGCCCCGTTCGACTTCGTGAAGCGCCCGGTGCGCTGGCTTCGGGCCATGTCGGGGAGAACCGACGTCATGTCGTCCGCGCCGAACTTCGCCTTCGAGTACGCGGCGCGCAAGACCAGCGAGGCCGACCGCGCAGGGCTGGATCTCTCCGGAGTCCGGGTGCTCGTCACCGGGAGCGAACCGGTCCGGGCGGGCACGATCGCCGAGTTCCAGCGGACGTTCGCTCCGCACGGTCTGGGGGCCAACGTGCTTCGCCCCTCCTACGGCCTGGCCGAGGCCACGGTGTTCGTCACCGCCACCGGTGAAGAAGGCCCCGTGGTGACCGCGTTCGACCGGGCGGCGCTCGCCGGCGACCGTGGTGTGCCCGTCGGGCCGGGAACACCAGGGGCACTCGAAGTGGTGGCCGCCGGACGGCCGGTCAGCCAGAGAGTCCACATCGTCCACCCGGAACGGCGCGTCGCTCTTCCGGACGGAACAGTCGGCGAAATCTGGGTCGACGGCCCCAATGTGGCAGCCGGCTACTGGCAGCAGCCCGAACGGAGCGAGGAGACCTTCGGCGGGCGACGCGAGGACGTCCCCGGACGGTGGCTGCGTACGGGCGACCTCGGCATGATCCACGACGGGCTGCTCTACATCACCGGCCGGATCAAGGACCTCATCATCATCGACGGCAGGAATCACTACCCGCAGGACATCGAGGCCACCGTGTCCGACGCCCACCCGGCGATCCGGCGCGACGGCGTGGCGGCGTTCCCGGTGCACGACGAGCGCGGCGCGGAGGGCGCCGCCGTCGTCGCCGAGTACCGTCGCGGCGACGTCGTGGACGAGACCGAGATCGGCAGGGCTGTGCGGCGAGCGGTCTCCACGACACACGACGTCAGACTGAGTGCCCTCAAACTGGTCCCGGCCGGCGCGGTGGCGCGCACTTCCAGCGGGAAGGTGGCCCGGTCCGCCACCAAGCAACGCCACTGGGAGCAGACGTGACCGGCGCCGACCGCTTGCGCCGACGGCTCATCGAGCGGATCGCCGAAGCCTGTTACCTGGACGAGGAGGACATCGACCCGAGCCGCCCGCTGCAGGAGTTCGGACTGTCCTCGCGCGATGCCGTCGAGCTGTCCGGGGAGCTGGAGGAGCTGCTCGGCCGCCCCCTGCCCACGACCCTCCTGTGGGACCACCCGAGCATTGACCGGCTCGTCGACGCACTGACCGTTCCGGACGGACCGGCAGGCGCAGAGCCGGTCGGTCGGGCAGGCGCCGAGACGGTCGGTCGGGCAGGCGCCGAGACGGTCGGTCCGGCGGACGGAGAGCCGGTCGGTCGGGCAGGCGCAGAGCCGGTCGGTCGGGTGGGCGCTCCGGCGGACGTGCAGGTGCACGTACAGGACGAGACGTCCGCCGCTCCTGCTCCGTCCGGCGGCCCGGTTCCCGGAGTGTCCCAGGAGCCGATCGCCGTGGTCGGCCTCGGCTGCCGGCTGCCCGGCGGCGTGCACGGGCCGGAGCAGTTCTGGCGCCTGCTCACCGAGGGCCAGGACGCCGTGACGCAGGTTCCGGGGAGCCGCTGGGCCGAGTACGTCCGGGTGCCCGGGAACGTGACGCGGTGGGGTGGATTCCTGGACGACATCGCGGGGTTCGACGCGGACTTCTTCGGGATCACGCCGGGCGAGGCGGCCCGCATGGACCCGCAGCAGCGCATGCTGCTGGAGGTCGCCTGGGAGGCGCTGGAGTACGCCGGGATCGCACCCCGGTCGCTGGGCGGCAGTGAGTCCGGGGTGTTCGTCGGCATCAGCGGTACCGAGTACGGCGCGCGGTCGATCGGCGACCCCGGCGCCGCCGACCCCCGGGCGGCCACCGGCGCGGCCCTGTCGATCGCCGCGAACCGCCTGTCCTATCTGCTCGACCTGCGGGGTCCCAGCCTCGCCGTGGACACCGCCTGCTCGTCGTCGCTGGTCGCGGTCCACCTTGCGGTTCAGAGTCTTCGCTCGGGCGAGTGCGGACTCGCCCTGGTCGGCGGCGCGAACCTGCTGCTGGGGCCGGGCGTGACAGCATGCTTCGACGAGATGGGCG
Source organism: Streptomyces sp. NPDC020362 (assembly GCF_040642095.1). Classification (NCBI taxonomy): domain Bacteria; kingdom Bacillati; phylum Actinomycetota; class Actinomycetes; order Kitasatosporales; family Streptomycetaceae; genus Streptomyces; species Streptomyces sp. NPDC020362. The sequence continues at coordinate 14,454 of NZ_JBFAET010000115.1, read as the reverse complement.
TCAGTTCGGCGGACGGCCGGTGCAAGCCGTTCTCGGCCGACGCCGACGGGATCGTACGCGCCGAGGGTGTGGGCGTCGTCGTACTGAAACGGCTCTCGGACGCCCGGGCGGCCGGCGATCGCGTGCTGGCGCGGATTCGCGCGACCGCGACCAATTCCGACGGCCGGTCCAACGGGCTGACCGCGCCCAGCGGTGAAGCACAGCAGGCGCTCCTGCGCGCTGCCTACCGGCGGGCCGGGGCCGATCCGTCCGGGGTGGACTACGTCGAGGCACACGGCACGGGCACGCTTCTCGGCGACCCGGTCGAGGCGCGCGCCGTCGGCATGGTGCTGGGCGCCCGGCGCCGGCAGCCGCTCCTGATCGGATCCGTCAAGGGCAACCTCGGACACCTGGAGGCCGCCGCCGGCATCGTCGGGCTGATCAAGACGGTACTGGCGCTGCACCACGGACTGGTCCCGCCGAGCATCCACTGCTCGGCCCCCAACCCGCACATTCCGTTCGGCGATCTCGGCCTGTCCGTGGCGGACTCGGTCCGGCCCTGGCCCGCCGTCGGCCGTCCGGCGCTCGCCGGTGTCTCCGGCTTCGGATTCGGCGGCACCAACGCCCACGCGGTCCTGGAGCAGGAATGCGGCGCGGCGATTCCGGACGCCGCCGCGCCCCACAACTCACCGCGCAGGTTTCTGCTGGGCGCGGCCGGAGAAGGCAGGCTGCGCGAGAAGGCGAAGGCGCTGGCCGACTGGCTCGAGCACGCCCAGGTCGATCCGGCGGACCTCGCACACACCCTGGCGCGCCGAGCCGACGGGCGGTGCAGGGCGGCCGTCGTGGCGAGGACCCGGGAGGAACTCGCCGCCGGACTTCGACAGCCGGCTCCCGAGAACCTGTCCGTGCCCGCGTCGGGACCGGTGTTCGTGTTCTCCGGGCACGGATCGCAGTGGGCGGGCATGGCCCGGCGGCTGCTGACGGAGGAACCCGTGTTCGCCGCGGCCGTCGACCGGATCGACCCGGTCATCCGGGCCGAAGCCGGATTCTCCCTGCGGGAGGACCTGCTCGCCGGAGTCGAGGCGAGCACCATGGACCACGTCCAGCCGATGGTGTTCGGCATCCAGGTGGCGCTGGCCGAGCTGTGGCAGCACTACGGCGTCCGCCCGGCCGCGGTCATCGGCCACTCCTTCGGCGAGGTCGCAGCTGCGGTCGTCGCCCGGGCACTCACCGAGGCCGACGGCGCCCGGGTGGTCGCGCTGCGCTCGAAGCTGCTGGCCTCGCTCGCCGGCGACGGCGCCATGGCGCTGCTGGAGGCCGATGCCCGGGAGGCGGCCGGCCTCGTGGCGGACGAACCCGGTGTGAGCATCGCTGTCCTGTCCTCACCGGGGCAGACCGTCATCGCGGGCGGCGCCGCACCGGTACGCCGCATCGTGTCCGCGGCAGAGGCCGGCGGAAGACTCGCCCACCTGGTCAACCTCGATGTCGCCGCACACTCTCCATCCGTCGACACGGTGACTCCCGCGCTGGTCGACGGCCTGTCCGGACTCACCCCGCAGCCCGCCGCGATTCCCGTGTACAGCACGGTTCTCGACGGCCGGCCCCTGTTCGACCCCGACTACTGGGCCCAGAACCTGCGCAGGCCCGTGCAGTTCGCGTCGGCCGTGACCGCGGCCGCCCGTGACGGCTTCGGAACGTTCGTCGAACTGTCACCGCATCCGGTGCTGCGCCACGCCCTGTCCGACAACCTTGCCGGCCGTTCCGACACGCTGGTGCTGTCGAGCCTGCGCAACTGCCCCGACGAGACAGCACACTTCCACTCCCAGCTCGCCGCCCTCGAACTCGCCGGCCAGGCCCGGCCGCCACGCGACGGCCGCATCGTCGACGTCCCCACGACCCCCTGGCGGCACACCCGGCACTGGCTCCTGGCCCCGGTGGCGGCCCCACCCACGGAAGCCCCTTCGCCGCTCGGGGACCACCCCCTTCTCGGCATCCACACCGAACTCCCCGACGACGACAGGCACGTGTGGCGGGCGGACCTCGGCACGGCCGCGCACCCCTGGCTCGCCGACCACCGGCTCGACGGCCGCCCCGCGCTGCCCGGAGCGGTCCTTCTGGAGATGGCGGCTGCCGCGGCGAGCGCTGCCTTCGGCGTACCGGTCGAACGCGTCGCGCTGCACGCGGTCACGGCCCACCGGCCGCTCGCCCTGGACGACCACACCACCGTCACTACGACCTGCACGGACGGCACGATCCGGATGCACACCAGGGCGACGGACGGCACGTGGCGGCTGCACGCAAGCGCCGAAGCGGCCGTCGCCGGGCCCGAGCGCCCCGAGCCGCTGCCGCCCGTGGACGAACGCGAGTTCGTGCCCGTCCCGACCACCGGCGTCCGCCGGCAGCTTCGCCTCCTCGGCCTGAGCCACGGCCCCGCTTTCCCGGGCTTGCGCCGTCCGCGGGTCAGCTCGGACGGTCTTCGTGCCGTCGCCGAACTCGCCCCGCCGCAGGAGGGCCCGTGGCATCCCGCCGCGCTGGTCGAGTCGTGCCTGCAGATCCTCGCCGCCGCGCTGTACGACCCGGACGCCACGGCCCTGCGCATGCCCGTCGAGTACGGCACCGTCCGGTGCCACGGCGACCTCACCCGGGGCGTGCGGGTGCACGCCCGGATCGCGGAGGACGACAGCAGCGGCGGCCGGCTCGCCGATCTGCTCCTTGCCGACGAGCAGGGACGGGTACTGCTGGACATCACCGGCGTGGTCGTGCGCGCCGTCCCCCACTCCGAGATCGCCGCCCCGCTGACGGGGAGGCTCCTGCAGGCCGTCTGGCGGCCGACTCCTCTCCCGTCGGACGGAACGGCGCAGGAGTCGATCCTGGTGGTGAGTGAGCGGCAGACTCCGCTCGCCGCCGCGCTCGGTGCACGGCAGGGCATCCACGGCACCGGGCCGGATGCCGATGCTGTGTTGTTCGTGCTGCCGGCCCAGGGCGGTCTGGCCGACGCCGAGAGGGCGGTGATCGCCGTTGCCGACACGGTGCGCGCGCTGGCCGAGTCGAGTCGCCCACCGCGGCTGCTCCTGGTGACCACGGGTGCGTTCGCCGTCGGCCAGGACGAGCCCGGGAACCCGGCGTGCGCGTCCCTGCGGGGGCTGGTGCGCGTCCTGGCCTGCGAACACCCGGAACTGCGCGCGGGAGTCGTCGACCTGGATCCGCTGTGGACCGCCGACGAATCGGCTGCCGCCCTGCGGGGAGAACTGGCCTCGGGCATCGACGACGAGGTGGCCTGGCGGTCGGGGGTGCGGTACGCGGCCCGGCTGGACCGCCTGCCCGAAGCGGGCCCGGCCGGTTCCCCGGCCGGTTCCCCAGCACCTTCCCCGGCAACTTGCCCGGTCGTGCGTCGCGACGGCGGGTACGTCATCACCGGTGGCCTCGGCGGACTCGGCATCTTCCTGGCCGGCTGGCTGGCCGGCCAGGGCGCGGGCAGGATCATCCTCAACGGACGGTCGCCGGCACGGCCGGCCGCGTCCGAGGAGATCGACAGGATCGGCGCATGCGGCACCGAGGTGGAGGTGATCCTGGGAGACATCGCCGAACCCGGGGTCGCCGAACGGCTGGTGGCCGCCGCCGGCCAGGTGCGCGGCGTGATCCACGCGGCTGCGGTGTTCGACGACCACCCCACGATCCGCTTGGACCCCGAGACCCTGCACAGCTCCTGGCTCCCCAAGGCGTACGGCGCGTGGCGGCTGCACGAGGTGACGCGCGACCTCGATCTCGACTGGTGGGTCGGCTTCTCCTCCGTCGCCGCGCTGCACGGCATGCCCGGCCAGCCCGCCTACGCGACCGCCAACGCCTGTCTCGACGCGCTGGCCGCGATGCGACGCGCCCAGGGCCTGCCCGGTACGTCCATCGCCTGGGGCGCGTGGGCGGAGATCGGAGCCGTGGCAGGCGTGGACGTCCCCTGGCTGCACCCGATTCGCCCGGCGGAGGGCGCCGACGTGCTCGGTGCCGTACTGGGGCACGGCCCGGCCCAGGTCGGTGCGCTGCGCCTGAACATCCCCGCGCTGGTCACTGACTTCCCCCAGCTGGCGCGGGTGCCCTTCTTCGAGCCGCTGCTGGGTGCCTGTGCCGACTCCTCGGACGACTGGGCGGGGGTCGCCTGGCTGCGGACGCTCTCCCCGCAACAGGCACGGGCGGCCGCCTCGTCGCAGCTGCGGTCGCGGATCGCATCCGTCCTGGGCCTCGCGCCGGACCGGCTGGACATCGGCTCCCCACTGTCCCGGCTGGGGGTCGACTCGCTCCTGGCGGTGCGCATCCGCCACGCCGTCCAGCACGACTTCGGCCTGACGCTGCCGCTGTCCCTGCTCCTGCGCGGTGCGAGTGCGGCCGAGACCGAGGAGTGGCTGTTCGACGCGTTGTGCCTGCACGACGGCGGCGCACCGGCCGCCGTGTTGATCCGGCCGCGCGACTCCGCCGAGTGGCTCGTGGACGCCGTCTGGCGGGACGTGCTCGGCGTGGACGCCGGCGTCACGAAGGACTTCTACGATGCCGGCGGCGACCGGAGCCAGGCCGAGCGGGTCACCGCGATGCTGGGTGAACGCACCGGACGCGAGCTGACGGTCTCCGCACTCTTCGAGCATCCGACCATCGAGCGGATGGCCGCACACGTGCGCGACGAGGGGCGCCTCGGGTCACGGCTGCGGGTGCTGCGGGGCGCGGGCACGAAGACGCCGCTGTTCCTCTTCCACCCCGGCGGTGGCGACACGGGCGTCTACCGGCAGTTGACGCAGCTGCTCGACCCGGCGATCCCGGTGTACGGGTTCGACCGGATCGACGGCGCCGCGGCCGTGGAGGACCGGGTCCGGCAGTACCTGCCCGAGTTGCGGGCGGTGCAGCCCGAGGGCCCGTACCGGCTGGCCGGCTGGTCGTTCGGCGGCTCCCTCGCCTTCGAGACGGCGCAGCAGCTGCGGCGGGCCGGCGAGCGGGTCGACGCGCTGGCACTGATCGATTCGATCATCCCGCTGCCCGACGACACCGGGCTGTCCGAAAGGGACGCCACCGAAAGGCGGTTCGAGCGATTCGTCGAGTACCTCGAAGCCACCTACGCGCGCAGGATCGTGCTGCCCTACGAGCGGCTGGCCGGTCTGGACGACGAGGCACAGGCACAACTGGTCGTCGACGCCATGCGGGACTCGGGCATGGTCGACAGCGCCGTCAGCGGCGCCATTCTGAACCATCAGCGGACCTCCCTGCTGGACGCCCGCGCACTGGAGCGCTACACGCCGCGCCCCTACGACGGGCCGGTGTCGTTCCTCAGCGCGGCGGACCCCACCCCGGGCGGCCTGCGCGACCCCCGGTTCGACAGGCGGGACCCGGCCCGGGGCTGGGACGCGGTGTGCGCCGACCTCGAAGTGACCACCGTGCCCGGACACCACCTGTCCCTGCTCGACCCGCCGCACGTCCATGCGGTGGCCCGGCGACTCGGCACCGTCTTGGCGGGCGCGAGCCCGGGAGTGGGCCGGTGAACGCTCCGGGGGCAGGTTCGTGAACGCTCCGAGGAAGGGGCCGGTGAGCGCTCCGGGGGCAGGTTCGTGAACGCTCCGAGGAAGGCGCCCGTGAGCGCTCCGCGGACGGGGCCGTGACGCTCCGGGACGGGTCCGGTGAGCGCTCGGCGGACGGGTCCGTGAGCGCTCCGCCACTGCGCCCCGCCCACCTCCCGTCGCGCGGGGCGCAGTGACGTGCCCGCTGTCAGGGCGTCGCGGCCGGGTTGTTCATGCGCTCCACCACCCGGCGGATCGCCGCGTCGATCTCCGGTGTCGCCCGGCCGATGTCCGTGTAGTGGACGAACTCGACCGTGGCGACGGAGCCCAGACCGCGCACGAGAAAGCCGTACTCCTCCTCCCTGCCCGCCTCCAGCAGCAGCACGACGGGCTTGTCGAAGGCGCTCGCCCAGCCGATCTCGACATGGGTGCCGGGAGAGGGTGGGATGCCCGGGATGGCGACGAAGACGTCCGCCTTGCGGATCTCCAGCTGGTCCAGGGGCGTGCACTCGTCGGGGGCCAGCACCTGCGCGCCCCAGGCCTCCCGGCGGTGGGCGTTGTAGACCTCCAGGCCCTGTTTCTCGAAGTGCTCGATGAGCGTGAGGAACGGTAACTGTTCGGTCGTCGGCATGCTGTTGGTCTCCGGATTGACCAGGCCCATGAAGGGCCCGGCGAGAAAGACGCTGCGCACGCCGTCGAGGACGGGCTCGGACGTACTGCTGATCAGGGTCACGAGGTTTCCTTCAGTCCTTGTAGAAGCACTGGATGTAGGCGTTGCCGCTGGTGCCGTAGGTGTATTCGGTGGTGTCGTAGGCCTGGTACGGATGCCGTTCCACATGGATCCGGCGGAAGTGCTCCACGTACTGCCAGCGCAGTTCGGGCTTGGTGCTGAAGAACGGGATGAAGACGCCTCCGGGCCGCAGCACCCGGACCACCTCGGGCACCGTCCTCGCCCACAGTTCCTTGTCCGTCCACACCTCCATGTCGAGGGCCGGGTCGAAGAACATGCCGTCGAAGCTCTCGCTCGGCAGCTCCTTGATCCGCTCGAAGAAGTCGCCGCGTTCGATGGAGAGGGTCGGGGGCAGCTCGGGGTTGGCGGCGCGGAACAACTCCTCTACCTCGCCGAAGAGTTCCAGGACGGTGTGGCTGCGGGTGGCCGGGTCGCGTGCGATCCGCAGTGCCGACAGACCGAGGCCCAGGCCGACCTCGTAGAAGTCCTGCCCGTGCCGGCACAGCAGGTCGGCGCTGGCCCACATCAGGTCGCGTTCCCACGCCTGCATCGCCTGCTCGCCGCCGATGCTGAGCGTCACCTCGCCGTCCTTCTCGATCAGCTCGATCTCGGGTCGGGCGGTCTGCGCGGCGGTCGAGCCGGTGCTCTGCTCCATTGCTGTCCTCCTGGGGGCGGGAAGGAGGCCGACGGCTGTCAGCCTCGCCGGGGAACGACTCCGAAGTGCCGCCGGGCGGTGGAGACCGCCAGGTCCTGCACCGCGAAGACCGTGAAGTAGTAGGCCTGCGGAGCCGTCCGCTCGGCGAACCGGACCCGGAACGTCACATCCCTGGTGGTCCGGTCGGATCCCCTGACCTTGACGATCCCGGGTTCGACGACGGTGTCCTCGCGCAGGTACGTCGGCACGAACAGGCCGAGCCGCACCGGGCCCGGACGGGCCGCGGTCAGTTCGGCACGCACCTCCAGCACCCCGCCCGCCGGGACCTCGTCCGCGGCGAAGGCGAGCAGCTGCGGCGAGTCCGGCACCCGGAAGGTGACATCGCCGCAGCGCAGACACACCACGCACACCGTGTCCAGGATGTGCGGCAGCAGACCGCGCTTGGTGAACCGCTGTGCGGGCCGGCCGCAGTGGCAGGTCACCTCGTCGACCCGCTCGTCCAGGCGGCTGCGGTCGCCGAAGTGGGCGGGATAGTTCATCAGCTCGGTCTCCGGATTGTCGGCGACCTGCTCGGCGATGACATGGTCCAGGGACTGCAGATCGGCTTCCAGGGAGGCACGGATCTCGCTGTCCGACCGGTCGGCGAAATGGGTGGGACGGGCGACCCACAGGTCCACCTTGCGGGCGAGCTTGGCCAGGCGGGGACGCAACGGGTGGTTGTGCGGCAGCAGTTCACCGCTGAGCAGCGCGGTCAGCCGCGTTCCCACCGTGAGGAGCAACGCGTCGGGACAGTGGTCCGACGGCTCGGGCCCGGCGCCCTCCTGCGGGTCGGGCAGCCCGAAACGCATGAAGGCGGGATAGGGGTGTGAGCCGGCCAGGCTGGCGTTGAGGATGTCGACGGAATCGGCCCCGGTGGCGGCCGCGCGCATCCAGGCCGCGTTCTCGGGCCGGTCGGAGTCGTGCACGGAGACGGCGGAGACGACGGTGCGGGCCGGGCCGTCCAGCGCGTTGAGCAGGATCTGGTACCGCGGATCGTAGAGCGCGAGATCGGACAGCGGTCCGCTGTTGCAGGCGCTGAGGACGACCTCGGCGGCCGTCACCTCGTTGAGGGGGACGAGCTTGTCCTCCGGCTTGTAGCAGGGCAGGCCGTAGGCGCAGCGCGGGCCGAGGAGTCCGGCGTCCCTGGGGGCGGTGTCGTTGAGCCCGCAGATGGTGAACTCGCCGAGGTTGATGCTGTCGTCCTTGCCATGGCCCTGGAAGACGACCTTGCGCCAGGCACTTCCGAGGATCTCCGCCTGGATGTCGACGCGCTCGAAGTCCCGGTCGTCGTAGACCTGTACCCGGTCGGTGGAGGCGGGCCGGTCGGTGTCGGTGAACAGTCCGAGACGCCCGAGGGACTCCCGCGTCCGCGCGTACTGCTTGGCCGCGTTCCACAGGAGCGAGACCGCGTCGCGGCCGCTCAGGAAGGACAGGCCGAGCCCCGTGGCCCGGTACGTGCTCTGCAGCAGATCGCGCACCGGGTCGAGACGCAGCCGGTCGTAGGTGCCCACCACCAGGAGGGTGCCGCGCACATCGCGTCCGAACCTGCGCAGGTCCTGCGGAGCCAGCCAGGTGCGGGCCAGCGGTGAGACCAGGTCGGAAAGTCCCTCCGGCCATTCCTCGGCACCCAGCACGACCCCGTGGTCGACAGGCGCGGGCGGGCACGTACCGTCGTACAGGCGGTCCGCCAGCTCGATGGACCGCGCCAGGTCGGGCCGGCCGTCGGTGAGGACGGGCACCGGTGTGCCGGCGGCTGCCGCGAGGAACTCCTTCACCGCGGTGGTGAGACGGCTCGGCGGTACCGGCCGGAAGAGCTGCGGACGGGGGGACGCGCTCTGCTCTGTGGTACGCGCATCGGTGTGGGCGGACTGCATGTGGGTCGACCTCTGTCCTTGGTTTCACTGGCTGGACGTGCGAACGGGCTGTGACGTGGGGCGGGGAGCGGGTGCGTCGGCGCATCGGGCGCGGTCGGGTCAGCCGGTGCCGGCCGTGTCGGCGATGGCGGGTACGGCCGTCGTCCTGGCGAACAGGCCGCGGCAGGCGAACGCCCCCACCGCGGCGAGCAGCGCCGTGCCCACCGCGACGGCGAAGACGCCGTGCGGCCCGAGCGGGCCGGTCAGCAGACCGCCCGTCTGCTGGCCGATCGCCTCTCCCAGCACGGTGGACAGGGACGCCCAGGTGAACGCCTCGGTCAGCAGACGCTCGTCGGCGAGCGAGCCGACCAGGGTCATCTCGGCCGCGGAGACGAGCGCGATGGGTGCGCCGCCCACCGCCAGCGCGAGGCCGAGGGTGATCTCCGATGTGGCCAGCAGCGGTACGGCCGTACCCGCCGCGAAGGCGAGCACCAGCCAGGGGAAGCGGCGGTGCACGGGCCGCTCGGTCTGCGTGTCCCCGAGCCACAGCGCCCCGACCGCGCTGCCGATGCCCCAGCAGGCGTAGACGAACCCGGTCCGCCCGGCCGAGCCGTGGGCGTCGACGAAGGCCGGGATGGCGAGGGTCATCAGGCCGATCGGCACGGCCGAGGCGGCCATCACCGCGAGCAGTGCGAGCAGGGCCCGGTTGCGCAGCGGGCCCAGCAGACCGCCGGGTGAGCCGCCCTGCTCGGCTGCCGCCCGGTCCTGCGCGGTCACTTCGGGCGGCAGCGGGGTGAGCGCCAGCCCAACCGCACCGACGCCTCCGAGCACGGCGACCGCGGTCAGGGCGGAGGCGGCCGAGCCGGTGGTCATCAGGGCCGCGAGCATGACGGGCGTGCCGATGACGAGGAGTTCGGTGAGCAGCGCCTCCCACAGATAGGCGGTGGCCCGCACGTCCCCGGCGAGTGGCAGGCGCGCCCACAGGCCGCGCATACAGGCGTTGGCCGGGGGCAGGGAGGCACCGGCGAGCACCGCCAGTACGAGCTGTGCCGGGTCGGCGGGCCCGGTGGCCCACACCAGGAGGATGAGTGCGGCCGGATAGGTCACCCCGGTGGCGAGCAGCACGGTCCGCCGCCCGACCCGGTCGACCCGGCGGGCGACGAGCGGGCTGCCCAGAGCCATGCCCACGGTGTAGAGGGCGGAGACCAGGCCCGCCTGCGGGTAACCGCCGCCCTGCTCGCGCACCACGAGGACCATGGCGAGCGACATCAGGTAGACGGGCAGCCGGGAGACCACGCTCCACCAGGCGAGCCCGGCGATGTGCGGGCGCGCCAGCAGGCGCAGGAACCTCCGTGGCATCCCTGTCATGGTGGGTCGTTCCTCCGTGGTTCGTGGACGGGTGCGGGGCGCCGGGCCGAGCCCGGCGGTGCGCGGGTCAGGGGGAGGGCGCCGGTGCCGCCTCGGCGCTCGCGGCGACCTCGATGCAGAAGACGTCCAGCACGTGTCTCATGCGCCGTTCCACCGCGGCGGCGGACGCACCCTCGACGTGGACGTGTCCGCAGGAGTTGTGCGAGGCCCGGCGGGCGGTCACACGCTCGCCGGGCGAGGCGCGCAGAGCGGCCGCGATCACACCGGGCAGGCGCAGCAGCTCCTCCTCGGAGGTCAGCGCGGTGACCGTGCCGGTACCGGGCAGCGGCAGCAGCAGATCGCCGACGCAGCGGCGCTCGCGGTACTCCAGCGCGGGGCGGCGGCCGGCGTACACGTCGAGGGTCGCGCCGAAGACGTCGAACCCGTATGCGTGCCCGTGGTTGGCGGCGATCTCACAGCCGGCCATCCGGACCCCGACCTCACCGACGTACATCCGGCCGTCGATCTCGAAGAACTCCATGTGCAGATAGCCGTGGTCCAGGCCCATCCCACGGACGATCCGCCGTACCGTGCCTGCCACGTCGCAGGCCGGTCCGGGGCCGGAGGCGACGCTGATGTTCGCGTTCATGGCCCCCTCGACGATGTCCAGGGGCCGGCACGGCATGGCACTGGGCCAGACGTCCAGCACCTCGCCGTCCAGGATCAGCGCGCACGCCTCCCACTCGGTGCCGCCGAGGTGCTCCTCCACCATCCAGCGGCGCGCGGGGAGTTCGACCCTGCCGAAGTCGGCGGGCTCGCGCAGGAGATACGTGTCCACACAGGCGAAGGAGTCGACCGGTTTGAGGACCACCGGCCAGCCGTGGGCGGCGGCGAATCGGGTCACGTCACCGGCGGCCCTGACATGCGCGTATGCGGCGGTGCGCAGCCCCAGCTCCCGGAACTTGTCCTTCATGTCCGCCTTGTTGCGCACCCACCGCACCTGCCAGGGCGCGAGGTGCGGCAGGCCCACGAGCCCCGCGAAGCGCTGCGCGATGTCCTGCCGGGGCTCGGACGGGTTGCAGAAGCGGGTCGGGCGGACCGGCTGCCGGCGGATCCAGTCGAGATAGCGCCGGGCCTCGGCCCGGAGCGGGGCGCCGCGTCGGATCCAGAAGTCCGGCAGGTGGGCGGTCTCGTCCAGGTACTGCGCCGACATGTCGGCACGCGCTTCCTCGAACCGCAGCAGGACCAGGCCGTCGGCGCGGTTGCGGGCGGCGTAGCGGGTGAAGGAGGAGGCCCGGTCGTCCGCCAGCAGAACGGCCTCCGCAGCCCCGGTCACAGCAACTCCAGCATCTGCCGGAGGGTCTTGGCCGCAACCCGCTGCTCGGCCTCCGGCAGCTCGGGCAAGAGCGGCACGCACAGGGTGCGGTCGAGCAGTGAGCGGGTACGGGCGAAGCCGTCCCGGCTGAGGGCGTGGGGGATCCCGTCGGCCAGGTTCCAGGGGAAGCCGTCCGCGTAGAGGGAGTTGCGCGAGGTGAGCACCGGGTGCTCCGGCAGGAAGTACTTGCCGAGCGTCCAGTGGGCGATGCCTCGGGCGCTGAGCAGGGCCACTGCCGCGTCCCGCAGCTCCCGGCTCTCGAGCCGCAGTCGCAGACTGATCTTCGCGTCGCCGGCCGCGCGCGGCAGCAGCGTGATGTCCCCCCGGGCGGGCAGTTCCTGCGCCGTGATCGCGTAGTGGCGCTCCAGGCCCGCCAGGATGTCGTCGAGGTGCCGGAACTGCTGGAGCTGGACGGCGGCGACCTCCTCGCTGGTGACGAAGTTCTCGCCGTAGTAGGCGCCTTCGTTCCAGGTGGGATAGCGGCCGGGGACCCGCGCGGAACCGTGGTCGTGGTAGCAGCGCATCACCTGCCAGGCGGCGGAGTCGTTGGTGACGAGGAGTCCGCCCTCGCCGGAGGTCAGGATCTTGTTGTGGTGGAAGCTGAAGGCACCGGCGTACCCGCGGGTGCCGGCGCGCCGGCCGTCGGGGAAGACGGCGCCGAGCGCCTGCGCCGCGTCCTCGATGACGAACGGGACCCCCTCGGGCAGCGCGGCGACCGCGCCCTCCATGTGCGCGACGACGACCCGCTGCGCGTCCGGCGGCAGCAAGGAGGCGTCCAGCGAGAACGACTCGTCTACGTCGACCGGCACCGGGATCAGTCCGGTGGACAGCACCGCACCGGCCACGGCCACGAAGGTGACGGCCGGGATGTACACGGCGTCGCCGGCCCGCGGCCGGGTGGACACCAGGGCGAGCCGCAGCGCCTCGGTGCAGTTGTGCACGGCGAGCGCATGGTCCGCGCCGAGTTGCTCGGTGACCCGGCGCTCCAGCCTGTCGGCCATGCTCTCCGCCTCGGTCTGATAGCGGAACAGCACGCCCTGGTCGATGGCGTGGCGCAGTTCGCTCATGTCCGACCAGTCGAGGTAGTTGGCACCGTACGGCAGGAACCGCTGTCCCAGCCTCTTGTCGAGCGTCATCGTGCACCCTCCCCGGTGGCCGACGTCCGGTATTCGGTCATGTCGGGCGCGTGCCGGAAGCCGTGCGCCGCGGCGGTTTCGGTGAGGGGGCAGATGCTGTCGTCGACGAGCATCTCCTCGCCCCGGTAGTTGCGCAGCGTCAGCCCGTCGGGCGTTTCACGGTAGTACGGGCGGGCCATGGGGATTTTCCCGAGGCGGGTGGTGAGGACGTACTGCGGTACGCCGAAGCCGGTGATGTGGCCCTGCAGGCCCTCCATGATCTCCCAGCCCTTTTCGATCGATGTCATGAAGTGGGAGACACCGGTGACGTTGTCGCAGTGGTAGAGGTAGTAGGGGCGCACACGGATCCGCAGCAGCTCGGTCATGAGCCGGCGCATGGTGGGCAGGTCGTCGTTGATCCCGCGCAGCAGAACGGTCTGGTTGCCCACCGGGATGCCGTGGCGCAGCAGCCGGTCGACGGCCCGTTCGGCCTCCGGGGTGATCTCCTTGGGATGGTTGAAATGGGTGTTCAGCCAGACGGGGTGGTAGCGCGCGAGCATCTCGCACAACTCCGGTGTGACGCGCTGCGGAAGCAGCACCGGGAACCGGCTGCCGATCCGGATGATCTCCACGCTGGGGATGGCTCTGAGGCCGGAGACGATCTCCTCCAGCTTTCCGTCCCGGTACGACAACGGGTCGCCGCCGGTGAGCAGCACGTCCCGGATCTCCGGATGCTCGGCGATGTAGCGCAGGTCCTCGCTGAAGTCCTCGCCCTCGTTGCGCTCGAAGTACGTGCCGTCGACGTCCGTGGTGTGGAACTTGCGGGTGCAGTGCCGGCAGTAGACCGGGCACGCCTCCGTGATCAGCATGATCACCCGGTCGGGGTACTTGTGCACGACGCGGTTGGTCCTGCGGTAGTACATGTCGCCGACCGGATCGACCTCCGCGCCGCTGAACTCCATCAGCTCGCCGAGCGCGGGCACGGCCTGCTGCCGCACGGGGCAGCCGGGGTCGTGCGGGTCCATCAGCGAGGCGTAGTACGGCGTGACGGACCACCGGTACTTCCCCGCCGTCTCCGCGATCGCCTTCTCCTCCAGGGGAGTGGGGCGGATCCATTCCCGGGCCTTGTCGAGGTTGGTGATGCGTTTGCGCATGTGCCAGCGCCAGTCGTTCCACTGCTCGTCGGGGATGTCTTGGCGACGGGTCAGGGAAGGCATGATCCCGTCGGGTTCCGTGCTCATCTGGGACATCACAACTCCGGTCCGGCGACTCGGGTCGGGAGAACACCTGCGTGGGTCGAAGGCACCGCCCGGCAGCAGGCCGGGCGTGCGGCCGCCCCGCGGACAGCGCGGCGGGCGAGTGCGGTCAGAAGACGATCGGGGTGAGGGCGAGTCTCAGAAAACGTTCGGGGCCAGGGGGAGTTCAGAAAACGATCGGGGCCAGGGCGAGTTGACGGAGCGTGCGGGCGATGCGCTGGGCGCCGCGCAGGTCGTCCGGGCCGAGACCCGACCAGGCCGAGCGGGCGTCGGCGTCCGAAGGGGCCCACAGCGCCGGGTCGGCGGGGTCGGTCACCGTCGGCACGCGGACGGCCTGACGGGCGCGGCGGGCCAGGTCGTCCTGGTCGTGGTCGAGGGGTGGAAGGAGGGCGAGCGGGGACCGGCGGGACTGCGCCAGCGTCAGGGCCGTCAGTGTCGGGGAGGCGATGAACACACGAGCCGCCGCGTGCAGGGCGTCCACGTCGGCCGTGCGGGCATCGTGCACCTGGACACCGGAGGTGTCCGCAAGGGCGGCGGCCGTGATCGCCGCCTCGCCGTCGCACACCACGTCGCA
>NZ_JBFAET010000114.1:0-29720 GCF_040642095.1 Streptomyces sp. NPDC020362 | reverse complement strand
ATTTCCTTTTGCAGCTTCTGCTGCTTCTCCTTGGCCCCGTTGTACTTCTCGGTGGCCTGCTCCGCCTGCTCGTAGAGCTTGTCGACCTTCGCCTTGACCTCGCCCTTGGAGAGCTTCTCGCTCGGCGCGGCATTGGCGGCGTTCGCGCTGAGCGCGACGGCAGCGGCGGCTGCGGTGGTCAGCACGGTCACACGCGTGCGGCTCGGCTGCTTGGGTCGACGGTGGGACGCCACAGGGGCGAGCTCCTTGTTCCTCCAGCCGCCTGCCAGCACGTGGGTGGGCGGTGCCCCTCCGCCGTCACTCCTTCTGAGTGATCACCTGAGCGGGGGCTGGAGCTAGACCTTAATGACTTTCCCACGATCAGATCAAACGTTTGCATGGAAAACCTTGTATGCTGTCCGCTGCCCTGCCCGTCATTCACTGTCCGGGCGCGACGGCTTGACGCTGTGTGGGGCTTGCGGGCGATCCCACGACGGATGGGGCAGTCAACCGGCCAGGGCGAGCCGCAGCGACGTGAGAAGGCGGTTTGATCAAGACCCTCGGTCCTGACGGACTCCGGGCCGGTCTTGGCGCCGAGCTACCCGGCCGGCGAAATTCTGGGTGTTCTCGGCCGCTGCATTGCACACCGGCCCCAGTGGTGACCTCCCGGGGGAGGCGCTGAGGTCTTTCAGATGCACCTCGCACCCCGGGTTGGGTTGGCGACCGGTGCCGACGGGCAAGGCAGGTGTGACCAGTTGGTCCGCCCGTGCATCGTGCGGTACCGCAGCGTGCGCTGCGCGCCTGTGCATACGAGTTGGTGATGGGCTGCTCAGGTCGGATAGGGGTCGTAACAGTCCAGGGCCGGGTGGTAGAGCACCTGCCAGGTGCGGCCCTCGATGACACCGCTCGGTGGCAGCCCGTGACAGCCCTGGATCCACTCGATCTTCTTCAGCATGACGGGGTCGAAGACCCCGTCGAGGGCGAGCTTCGGTGGCTGGCCGCCCCACACGTTACTCAGACACTGTGCCTGCTTGACCGCCGCGCCGGTGTCACCGTACGCAAGTGTGGGTCGGTACGCCGATGGCGTGTAGGAGCAGTGATCGGGAGCGGCTGCGGCGACGTGCGGCATCACCAGGCCGAGTGTTGCGGCTGCGCACAGTGCTGCGCCCAAGGTGACCCGTCTGATCTGTCTCATGCCGCACCTTCAGTTTCTGCTGATTGCTGAGGAAACCGGCGTCCGGTCGCGGAGGACATAACCATGGTCCCGCACATTTGGTAACGCCCGCGAGTCGTGGCTCGACCGCGGCGCCAGTGCCGAGTCAGGTCAATGGGCAGCCGCAGAGACGCAAGGCGTGATGACCCGTCCTGGATGCCGTGACGTCGGCCGTCGCCAAGGCTGTTACCACTCGGCGGCGGCGTCGTGCCGGCCACTGCCTCCTTGGCTGCCATGTGGTGTCTGTCGGCTGCTCTGCGGCCCCTGGGCAGCGATACGGACCTCGGTGCCGGTGTGCTCCTGTGACTGGCCGGGCGTGCTGGTCGAGTAGTTGACCTTCAGCTGCCGGCCCTCGTCGGTGACGAGCGTGGAGGACAGGCCGGGCGGGGTGGCCTCCAGCCGACTGTTCAGTCGCGGGCGAGGGTGATCTCCGAGTCGCCCATGCCGTCACCGATGAGCAGGATGACGTTGACTGACCAACGCGAGCCAGACCACCAGGTGTTGACAAGGGAGAGCTGAACGGTTGGTCGTGTCGGTGTATCCGGAACGTGACGCGCGCGGGAGACCCGGACCGGGCGAGTACGGGCCTCCCGCCCGCCCTTCACGCAGCCAGAGGCTGTGGCTGTCGCGTGGCCAGGCGCCCGGAGCGGGACAGGGCAGCGACCGAGGCCGCGCACGCCAGTCCAGTCGTGGTCAGGGCGGCCCAGGTCAGCCAGAGCGCGTTGTGCTGCCGGGCGAAGTCCCACAGTGCGCCGGTGGCGAGGTTGCCCAGGGTGATGCCCAGGCCGGAGACGGTGTTGTAGAGGCCGTAGTGGGTGGCCACAAGGCGGTCGCCGGAGAGCGCGACCACCGTGTCCATCTCGTAGGGGTAAACGACCGTGGAACCGGCCGCGAGGAGCACCACCGCCACGACCAGGCATACGAGCACCATGGCCGAAGATCCGCGCGGAGCGAGGGCGAGCGGCAGGAAGGCCAGGCCCATCGCGGCCAGCCCACGTACGAGCGCCTCGTCAGGCTCCCATCGCTTCTTGGCCCAGCCGGTCAGGCGCAGTTGGCCGATGACGGCGACCGCGGCGGAGACGACGAACAGGCCGCTGGTGACCGTCGTCCCGTTCGAGCCGAGGGCGTCTCCCGCGGCGAGGGGCAGAGCGAGATACACCTGGAAGGTCAGGACGTACGAGCCGATCATCGCCGCTGAGAAGAGCAGGAAAGGCCGGTTGGCGGCGACCGCGCGCCACTGTGCCAGTACGCCCTCACGGTTCCCGGTGGGGGAGAGGCCGTGGCGTGCGGGCAGGGCACGCCACTGCAGGACCGTGAGCACCGTGAAGATGCCGGCCGCGACTGTGCACACCAGTCGGAAGTCGGTCGCGAGCAGGGCGAGTCCGGCGAGCGGGCCGAGGAGCATGCCGGCCTGGTAGTGGACGTTGAAAGTGGCGAAGGCGTCCACGCGGCGCTCCCCGGCTTCGACGGCGAGGTAGGCACGCACGGCGGGGTTGAACAGGGCGCCGGCGAAGCCGGTCGCGGCAGAGGCGAGGATGAGCGCGGGCAGGTTGTCGACCCAGCCGAGCAGGCCGAAGCCGATGGTGCGCAGGAGACACCCCGCCATGATGGGGATCTTGTAGCCGAAGCGGTCGGCAATGGTGCCGCCGATGAGGAACATGCCCTGCTGGGAGAAGTTCCGGACGCCGAGGACGAGCCCGACGGCCCAGGCCGCGAGCCCGAGCCCGTCGGACAGATGGGCGGCGAGGTAGGGCATGAGCATGTAGAAGGCGATGTTGATGGCGAACTGGTTGGCCATCAGCAGCCGTGCGGCGGGCGGGAAGGAGCGGGTCTGCTGCCACAGGTACTTCATCGGGCGACTCCCACGAGGTGGTGGCATTCGGGGCGTGCGATCGGGTCGGTGACGCGGGTGCAGCGGGTCCAGCGGGTGACGGTGCGCTCCCGGCTGTCGGTGATCTCGTCGGGGCCGTCGGCGGGCAGGTGCCCGAGGAGGTCGTGCCGGCGGCAGTAGGTGTCGTCGAAGACGGTGCCGACGTAGCGCTGCGGTCCGTCCGGGAATACGGCGACGATCCGCTCCTCCAGGGGCTGAGTGCGGCCCAGCCAGCGGGCGACCAGTGCGACGGCGCCGACGCTCCAGCCGCCGGTTGCGTAGTGGTCGCGGGCCAGGCGACGGGCCGCCCACACGGCTTCCGGGGCGGCGACCCAGTGGACCTCGTCGAAGAGGCCGTAGGCCACGTTGCGGGGGTAGATGCTGGATCCGAGGCCGCGCATGAGCCGGGATCCCGCGGGCTGGCCGAAGATCGTGGAGCCGGTCGTGTCGACTCCGACGACCCGCAGGCGGGGGAAGAAACCGCGCAGTACGGAACCGATGCCGGCCGAGTGACCGCCGGTGCCGACGGAGACGACCAGGGTGTCGATGCGGCCCAGCTGGGCGACGAGTTCGCGCGCGAGCGGGGCGTAGGCCGCGACGTTGTCGGGGTTGTTGTACTGGTCCGGGCACCACGCGTCCGGATGGACGGCGAGGAGTGCCTCGACACGCCGACGCCGGGCCTCCTGCCAGCCGCCCTCCCGGTGCGGCGTGGTGACGAGGTCGACCTCGGCGCCGTACGCGGTGAGCAGGCCGGTCATCAGCGGTTCCATGCCGGGGTCGGTGACGACGGTGACCGGGTGGCCGTACGTTGTGCCGGCGAGGGCCAGGCCGAGGCCGAGGGTGCCGGAGGTCGACTCGATGATGCGGGCGCCCGGCAGGAGTCGGCCGCGCTCGCGGGCGGCGCGGACCATGTGCAGGGCGGTGCGGTCCTTGATGCCTCCGGGGTTGTGGCCTTCGAGCTTGGCCCAGAAGCCACGGCCGGCGGCGGTGAACGGCTCGCCGATCCATAGAACAGGTGTGTCGCCGACCAGCTCGGCGGGTGTGTGCAGTGGGTGTCCGGCGTCGGCCGGCAACTGGGCCGGAGGCGTGGACAGCGGTGTGCGGGTGGGGTGGTTCATGGCGTGCTTCTCCTGCGGACGGCGCCGCGACGGGCAGCCGGCTGTTGTGTGAGGTAGGAGGCGGAGGTGATCGGTCGCCGCGCGGCCCGCCTTGTGCGGGGCACGGCGCGAGGCCGATCAGGTCCGCCACACGCCCAGGCGGGCCCGAGTGTGTCCGGGGGAGGACGCAGTGTGCTGCGTGCGGGGCGGGGGAAGCGCCAGCGGTTGGAGGGTCCGGTGGTTGTCGGGCGGCTCGGCCGGCAGAGCAGCAGGTACGGGCGGTCCGGTCGGGCCGGGGTCGCGTGGTGGCTGGAGGGCCGGGTCGTCCAGGCCGCAGCAGTGGGCCCCGTGGTCATGCGCGGGCGTGGTCTGCCCGGCTGCCGCCTCCTGCTGTTCGTCGGCGAATTGCCGGCCACAGGTGCTGGCCGACACCTGCAACGGGACGTCGGCCCGCATGTCGGGAGCTGCTGCTGGGCCATGGGAGCAAGCGAGGACATGGAGGAGCGTGGTGAGCAACACGACGAGCACCGCCCCGGCCCCCGGCACGGAGCGGCTGCCTCGCGTGACAGACCCGGCTCGCATGAACGCAGAGGGTAATCAAATGTGTCCATGAAGTTCTTGTCGGAGACATCGGGCCTCAGCTCTGTACGAAGCAGGGAGAGCGGCCGAGTTCCTGCGCTGCCCAGCCCTCACCGGGTCGACTCGACCGGCGCCCTGGCGGGCAGCTTCCGTGCGGTGATCACTGCATCGAGTGATTCCGTCCCCCGATCGGAGTCATTGTCGTCGCAACGTCCGTTCCCTAGTGGTCGCCCGTGGGTGGCAGACTGGAAACCGACCCCATTGCCATCCAGGCGAATCGTATTTCCGCAGCTCAAGCCCTCGTTAACGGAGATGACAACGGTCACCGGTGCAGCCTTTGGAGATTGCCCCGACCTTGCGTTTCACTGCCTGCGAGGCAACCGACGCGAGGGGGAAGGCGTACGACATGGGCAATCACGATCACGACCACGGCGGGGGGCACGAGCACGGGAGTCACGGGCACGGTCACGGCGCGGGCGGGCACGCCGGACACTCCCATGGTGTGTCGGCGGACGCAGACCGCCGCTGGCTGGCCATCGCCCTCACCCTGATCACGGTGTTCATGGCGGCGGAGGTCGTCGTCGGCATCGTCGCCAGCTCCCTTGCCCTCATCTCCGATGCGGCGCACATGCTCACCGACGCCGCCTCGATCGTGCTCGCCCTCGTCGCGATGCGGCTGTCCGCCCGTCCGGCTCGCGGCGGCTTCACCTACGGACTCAAGCGCGCCGAAATCCTCTCCGCCCAGGCGAACGGTCTGACCCTGCTCCTGCTCGGAGCCTGGCTGGCGTACGAGGCGGTGCGGCGGCTGATCAGCCCGCCCCAGGTCGAGGGCGGCCTGATGCTCGCCACGGCGCTCACGGGCATCGTCGTCAACGTCGCTGCCGGCTGGTGCATCTCCAAGGCGAACCGCAGCTCCCTGAACGTCGAGGGCGCCTACCAGCACATCCTCAACGACCTGTTCGCCTTCATCGGCACCGCCATCGCCGCACTGATCGTTGTGCTCACAGGCTTCGCCCGCGCCGACGCCATCGCCACGCTCGTCGTGGTCGCCCTGATGTTCAAGGCCGGCTACGGGCTGGTCCGCGACTCCGGACGCATCTTCCTGGAAGCCGCACCGGTCGGTTACGACCCCGACGCGATCGGCGACGAACTCGCCGCACAGCGGTCCGTCGTGGAGATCCACGACCTGCACGTGTGGACCATCACCTCCGGCGAGCCCGCCCTCTCCGCCCACGTACTGGTCGAGCCGGGCGGGGACTGCCACGCCGTGCGCCGGCATCTGCAGCGACTGCTGCGCGACAAGCACGGCATCGGCCACGCCACCCTCCAGGTCGACCATCTCGGAGAGGACGCGGGTGTCGAGGACCTGCTGCAGATCACCACGCCCTCGACCGAGCCGGCAGAGCACTGCGGCGACGCCCACGGTCCGGTCCACCGCCCGGGCCCGCACGAGCACTGACGCTCCGATTTTGGCCGGCCCTGCGCGACTGCGGCATCGTCGGCGCCGCCCCGAAGCCCGTCGTGTGCGCTACGCCGACCACACGGTCCGCGAGGCGCGCGAGGAGACCGCGTTGCGCATCATCGCGATCTCGATCTTCGCTCTCGCCGTCTACGTCACCATCGACTCCGTGCGCGCTCTGACCGGCACTGGTGCGGCGCAACACTCGACTCCCGGCATGGTGCTGGCCGCCCTGTCCCTCGTGGTCATGCCGTTCCTGTCCGCCGCGCAGCGCCGGACGGGACGCGAGCCGGGCTCCGCCCAGGCCGTCGCCGACCGAGCGGGCGCTGACCCCCGAGGGACCTGGGCGTCGCGCTGCGGACAACCTGGCTTCTGAGGCGTGAAGCCCACGGGAGCAAGCAGCAGCACGCGGGAGTGAGTCCGATGAGCGGCATATGCCCGACGCCCTGAACGTCGTGCGCCGCCTCGCGGGACTGCCCAGCACCGCTCGGACGTCGGCGCACGTGGCTCTCACCGCGCCGGGTTCAACCGCCCCGGCTTGCCCGGGCCGTTGAACGCGGGCCCACGGCCCGACCTGCAGAGCCGGCGTCCGTGGAGGTGCCCGGGCGATCCCGGTGCGTGTGGCTCTCGGTGCACCGGAGGCGGACCACGGCGTCCAGCCCACCGCCGGGGGCTGCCTCCAGGCCGACCTCACCGCCGCTGGCGCGGGTGAGTTGCCGGACCATCGGCAGGCCGAGTCCCGTGCCGTCGTGGTCGGCATCAGAGGCCCGCCAGAACCGGTCGAAGGCTCTCAGCCGTTCGGCCTCGGCCATGCCGGGTCCTTGGTCGATCACATGCAGCTCGGCCAAGTGCGGGGTGCGGCCGCCGTCCGCTGGGACGGTGAGGGTTGTCAGCGTGATGGCGGTCTTTGGCGGGGAGACGCGCAGCGCGTTGGAGAGCAGGTTGTCGATGATCTGTTCCAGTGCGCCCGGCACGGCCCAGACCTGAACGGTGGTGCCTCCGGAGACGGTGATGTCGACGTGTTGTTCGTCGGCGAAGGCCGTCCAGATGGCCGCACGATCGGCGACTACGGCATGGAGATCGACCGCCTCCGGCCTGATCGCGGAATTCTCCAGTCTCGCGAGGGCGAGCAGCCCTTGCACCATACGACTGAGCCGCTCCAGCTCCCCGAGTGCTTTGTCGAGGCTGTCCTGGGCGCAGGAGGCGAGGTGCGGCTCGAAGTTCTCCAGGCGCAGGCGCAGCGAGGTCAGGGGGGTCTTCAGCTGGTGGGACGCCTCGGAGGCGAACGCCTGCTGAGCCTGGAGCAGGTGCTGAAGCCGGGTCGCGGTCCTCGTGAACGAGGCGGCAAGGCGACGAAGTTCCGGCGGCCCGTGATCGGTGGTTGGTGGATCGGTGATCCGGCCTTCGGCGAGTTGTGCGGTGGCGCGTTCCAGGGCCTGAACGGGGCGGGTGATCGAGCGGGCGAGCACGAAGCCGATCAGGGCCACGGCGGCCAGCACGTCCACCCCGGCGACGGCGAGAGCCAGCCAGGTGGCGTGGACCTTCTCCTTGAGCGGCCCGAGCGGATAGACGGTCCGCACGACACAGGCGACGGTGGCGTTGGAGCCGCCCGGAACAGTGACGAAGAGGACTTCGCCGCCTGTGGACGGGTCACTGCGGGTGCCGACGGCGGGATGATCGCGCAGTGCGGTGGAGATGTCCGGCTCGGCGGACAGGTCCTTGCCCACCAGCGCACGGACAGAGGTATCGGTGAGGACGATGCCCTGGTGGCCGGCGACGAGCACGCGGCTGCCGGTTCGCCGCCCGTACGCGCGAGCGAGTTCCGGGAGGTCGGTCACCAGTCCGTGCTCCATCTTGTCTTCGCAGACCTCGGCGAGTGTCATCGCCCCCTGCTGTGCCGCATGGGAGAAGCTGGACAGCTCGCTGCGGGCGTAGAAGATGCCGAACGGCACTTCGAGCGCGAGCAGGACGAGCAGCATGAGGCTCAGATGGCTGAGCAGGAGGCGACGCGTCACCGGGGACCCCCGCCGCGCGCCGGCACCGCGGCGGACGCGGGGTCGACGTGTGCCGGGGGGACCAGGCGGAAGCCGACGCCGCGGATGTTCTCGATCCAGGAGGAGTCACCGAGTTTGCGGCGCAGCGCGGCGATGTGGACGTCAAGGGTCTTGGTGGGCCCGAAGAAGTTCGGTTCCCATGCCGTGTCGAGAATCTGACGGCGGGAGCAGACGGCACCGGGGTCTTCCGCAAGACAGGTGAGAAGGTCGAACTCCTTGGGTGCAAGGGCGATGTGTGCCTGGTGCAGGTGTACCTGCCGGGTCCGACGGTCGATGGTCAGCGGGCCGATCCGCTGGACGTGGGGCGACCCGGGCTGTGCCGGCTCGTCCGAGGGCTCCGATTCCGCACGGAGGTTGTCCGGCACTGCGGGGCGGGCGCGGCGGGTGACGGCTCGGATCCGGGCGACAAGCTCACGCACGCCGAATGGCTTCGAGACGTAGTCGTCCGCGCCCAACTCGAGACCGAGCACCCGGTCGACCTCGTCGTCTCTGGCAGTGATCATGATGATCGGCACCGACGAGCGGGATCGGAGTGCACGGCAGACGTCGATGCCGTCCATGTCGGGCAGCCCCAGGTCCAGCAACACCATCGCCGCCTCCGGTGCGGCGAGGCCGTCGGCACCCTTCCGGGCGTGTTCCACGGTGAACCCGAAACGGCGCAGCCCCTCCATCAACGGTCCGGCCACCCGGTCGTCGTCCTCGATCAGCAAGACACGCATGCCGAAAGGCTCACAGACGCCGGCCGGAGCGTGTGGCGCAAACGCCGGAAGCTCCCCCGAGGTGGTGATCCTCCACGGACGGCGTAACCGCGGAAGCGCGGCACGATGACGACATCCAGGACATCGACAGCGTGGAGCAAGGCGAGAGCCAAGCCCTCGAAGGCCGGTGTCCAACCGTCCAGGCAGCAGGCGGGAACTGAACCAGGGTCAGGCCGCATGGGATGAAGCGTCAGCGGCGGAACCGGCTGGCGGTGAGGAAGGAAAAACGCTTCATCGGAGGAGTCCGGGATCCCCCCTGTATTTGCTCTGGCAATCCCCTTGATCGTCGTCCCGTAGCGTCGATCGCACGGCCGGTGCCACTGGGGCACCGCGCGACAAGCACCCCCACAAGCACCTGGGATGCCCCATGCCCATCGATGAACTACGCCTCACGCGCCCGGACCTGGTGGAGCCCTTCACGACCGCTCTCCCGGGAGCGCGTGCCACCGTGCTGGGCCGGCTGTGGGGTGCCTTCGTACGAGAACCCCTGCCCGGCGTGACCGGGCACCGCCGGGAATCCGACACCGTGGTGGTCGATCTACGACGAGGCGGCTCACTCTCGGCAGCCCGACCCAGTGCGCAGCCGTTCGCCCAGGTGCCCGACGACTTCGCCGTGTCCGGGCCCGAGGGGCCGATCAGCGGGCCGGCCGAGCTGCTCGCACAGCTGGGGATGCGTACCCCAGCGGCGGAGCGACTGGCGGCCGAGCTGGACAACAGCGTTGTCAACCTGGCCCTGGCCCGAGCCGCGAACGCCGGCGAAGGGGTCCCGCCGAAGGACTCTGCAGATGCCGAGCAGGCGGTGGTCGACGGTCACCCGCAGCATCCCTGCTGCCGGACGCGTACGGGCATGTCGATCGCCGACGTGCTCGCCTACGCTCCCGAGCACCACCCAGTGGTCCGGTTGGCGCTGCTCCCTGTCCCGGCCGTTCGCTGGGAGAGCGCCGGCACGTGGCCGCAGGCGCTGCGCGAGGGTGACACGGTGCTGGTGCCGCTGCATCCCTGGCAGCGCGACCACGTGCTCGCGCACCACTCCGACCTGGCCGTCGTGGAGGAGACGATCCCGGCGCGACCGTTGCTGTCGCTGCGCACCCTGGCACCGCTGGGCGACCTGCCGGGCTGTCACATCAAGACAGCACTCGACGTGCAGGTCACCAACTACCGGCGCACCATTTCCCCGGCCGAGGTCGCCGACGGGCCTCCTCTGTCCGACCTGGTCTCGGCCCTCGTCGACAAAGCCGGGTTCGGCGGCAGCCTTCGTGTCCTGCGTGAGCTGGGCGGCGGCGCGGTCCGCGTGAACGGGCGGCCGTCCGCGAGCCTGGCAGCAATGATCCGGGAGTCGACCGAGTGCCACCTCGACGCCGGGGAGATCGCGGTTCCGCTCACTGCCGTCCATGCGACAGGCGCCACCATGCTGTCGGGAGACCCGGTACGCCGACTGGCGGACCTCGCCGAGCTCGTTCTCCCGCCCGCACTGACCCTGCTGTCCATGGGGGTGGCACTGGAGGCGCACGGCCAGAACACCCTGGTCGTGTTGCGAGACGGCCGTCCGGTGCGGGTGCTGTACCGGGATCTGGACGGAGTACGAGTGAGCCCACGCCGCCTGGCGCGGTGCGGTTTCACGCTGCCGCCGCTGCTCGGTACCCGAGCGGGCGACGACGTGGACGCACTCCACACCAAACTCTTCGGCGGCCTGATCAGCGGAGTCTTCAGCGAGCTGGTCGACGTCCTCAGCCGGACACATGCGGTTGACCCCCGAACGTTGTGGGGCGCCGTGGCCGAGGTCGGCCGCCGGGTGTATGCCGGCCTGCCGGACCAGGAGGACGCGGCGGCGTTCTTCGGCGACACGATGCCGCTGAAGGCGACCATCGCCATGCGCCTGGCCGAGAACCCGGCCAAGGCGCAGTGGACACCTGTTCCCAACCCTCTGGCGCCGCGCCGTTGAAACCCGACACCGACCGCTGTCCCACTGGAGCGACCGTATGACCACCGGCACTGCCCCCCACACGACCACAGCCGCCACCGCATCGGTACCGACAGCCGACACCGTCACCGCCCACACACTGCTCAACTGCCTGATCCGCGAGGTGTCCGCCCCCGAGCATCAGGTGACCGTCGACGACGAACACCTCCTGCTG
The DNA here is from genome assembly GCF_040642095.1 of Streptomyces sp. NPDC020362. NCBI lineage: Bacteria > Bacillati > Actinomycetota > Actinomycetes > Kitasatosporales > Streptomycetaceae > Streptomyces > Streptomyces sp. NPDC020362. Next base: position 18,576 of record NZ_JBFAET010000114.1, on the reverse strand, counting down.
CGTCTGCCCCGCCGCGGCCTCCTGCTGCGTTCCCGGCTGCGCCGGGTCTCGCTGATCGGAGCGCACCGCTTCCAGGGCGCGGTGCAGCGGCTCGACACCAACACCTGGGTGACCGTCGGCTGGAAGGAGCTGGCCGGTTACATCCAGGACGAACTGGAACTGCGTACGGGCATCGCCAACGACGAGTTCCTGAGCCAAGTGGCAGACAGCCGAGAGACGATCCGCACCGCGCTGGAACAGCGGGCGGCCGCCACGCCGCACCCGGACCCGTACGTGGCGTCGGAGCAGTCCCTGGTGTTCGGCCATCGCTTCCACCCCACTCCCAAGGCCCGCACCGGCGACCCGGCGGACTGGCTGGCGTACGGCCCGGAGACCGGCGCACGCTTCCGCCTGCGCTACCTGGCCGTGGGCCGCCATCTCGTCCGTGAGGAGGGCGAGCTGCGCGAGATGGACGCACTGTGTCCGTCGACGGATCCGGGATTCGTGATACTGCCGGTCCACCCCTGGCAGTACCGGCTGCTCCAGGGCCACGACCGGCTGTGCGAGGCGATGGCCGCCGGCGATGTCGTCGACACCGGGATGAGCGGACCGGAGCTGGTGCCGACCGCATCGGTACGCACCCTGTACCACCCCGACACCGACACCTTCCTGAAGTTCAGCCTCAACGTCCGCCTCACCAACTGCGTCCGCAAGCACGCCAGTTACGAACTGTCCGGCGCCGTCGCCCTCAACCGGCTGCTCCAGCCCCTCATCGCCGATCTCGCCGGGCGCTTCCCGGGACGCATGCTGCTGACCGAGCCCGGCTACCGCACAGTCGACACCGTCGGCAACACCGACCTCCTGGAGGGCCTCGGCGTCATCGTCCGCTCCGGCCTGCGCCACCACCTGCGTCCCGGGGTGACACCCCTGCTCGCCGCCGCGGTGGCGGACGAGTACCCGACCGGTACGGCCCACGTCTCCTGCCTGCTCGCCCGCGGCGACGGGGACGTCCTGGCATGGTGGGACGCCTACCTGCGCCTGCTGCTGCCACCGGTGCTGGCTGCCTATTTCGAACACGGCGTCGTCCTGGAACCCCACCTGCAGAACGTCGTCGTCGGTGTGAACGCCGACGGCACCCCGGCGCAGATGCTCTTCCGCGATCTGGAGGGCATCAAGCTCCTGCCCGGACATCACCGGCACGCCCTCGCCGAACTGCCCGAGGACGTCCGCGGTGCCCTCACCTACGATCCCGAAAGCGGCTGGAACCGGGTCGCGTACTGCCTCCTGGTCAACCACGCCGCCGAAGTCCTCGGTGCGCTGGCCGACCTCGACCCGACCCTGGAACCCGCCCTCTGGGGCCTGGTCCGCGACCACCTCCACGCCTACGCCCGCACCGCCACCGAACCGCCACGCCTGCGCGCCCTGCTGTCCGGAGTACCACTGCCTGCCAAGGCCAACCTCCTCCTGCGCTGGGCCCGCAAGGCAGACCGGCATGCCACCTACGTCCCCCTGCCCAGCCCGCTCGGCGCGGACTTTCCCCACGAGGTGATCCGGTGAGGCCCGCACTGCTCGACCACGTCGGCCGGACGACCGACGACGACCTGCCCGCGTATGTATACGACCTTCCGGGCCTGCGCGAACACGTGCGCGCCATCCGGGCCGCACTGCCGGAACGCGTCGAGCTGCTCTACGCGGTCAAGGCCAATTCCGATCCCCGGATCCTGCAGACCCTGGCCGGGCACGTCGACGGGTTCGAGGTGGCCTCCGGCGGCGAACTGACCCACATCGGCACGCTCACCCCCGATGCCCCGATCGCCTTCGGAGGTCCCGGCAAGACGCAGACAGAGCTGACCTGTGCGCTGGACGCCGGAGTGGAGCGCCTGCACATCGAGAGCGAACACGAACTGCGTCTCCTCACCACCCTGCTGGGCGACCGGACCGCCGACGTCCTGCTGCGCGTCAATCTGCCCGTGGACGTCGGCCAGGTCGCTCTCGCCATGGGCGGGCACCCCAGCCCCTTCGGTATGGATCCCGTGCAGCTGGACCGCTGTCTGGAGCTGATCGCCTGCGACCCGCGCGTCCGACTGCGCGGTCTGCACCTCCACCTGGCCAGCGGACTTCAGGCCCAAGCCCGACTGGCCCTTGTCGACAAGGTCCTGACCTGGGCCGAAGACTGGGCTCACGAACGCGCAGTCGACCTGGCCGAGGTCAACGTCGGAGGAGGGATGGGCGTCGACTACGCCCATCCCCGAAGACTGTTCGACTGGTCCGCTTTCGGCGCAGGACTGCGCCGGATCCTGGACCGTCACCCTTGCCTCACACTGCGGATCGAACCCGGCCGCTCGGTGACCGCGTACTGCGGCTGGTACGTCACCCAGGTCCTGGACATCAAGTTCAGTCGCGGGCAGGCGTTCGCCGTGCTGCGCGGAGGCACTCACCATCTGCGCACCCCGGCCGCGAAACAGCACGACCAGCCCTTCGAGGTGATCCCCGACGACGTCTGGCTCCGGCCCTGGGACCGCCCGGAGGCCCGTGACGAGCCGGTGACGCTGGTCGGACAGCTGTGCACGCCCAAGGACGTCCTGGCATGCCGCGTCATGGTGGAGCGGCTGCGCGTCGGCGACCGGGTCGCCTTCGCCATGGCCGGCGCCTACGCCTGGAACATCTCCCACCACGCCTTCCTCATGCACCCCCACCCGACCTTCCATCACGTCGACGATGCGGAGGTGCCCGTCCCGGGCACGTACGCCCCTCAGATGTCATGAGCGCCGACTCCCGCACGCCGGTGACGGCCGCACTCACCGTCCGGAACTTCCGTCGCTACCTGCTCGGGCAGTTGGTCTCCAACGTCGGCACATGGATGCAGCGCGCCGCCCAGGACCTGCTCGTCCTCCACATCACCGGAAACAGCGGCAGTGCAGTCGGCATCGTGACCGCACTGCAGTTCCTGCCCCAGACCCTGTTCGGGCTGGCCGGAGGTGTCCTCGCCGACCGATACCCCAAGCGGCGGCTTCTGCTCCTGACCCAGACAGCCATGGGAGTGCAGTCGCTCCTGCTCGGACTGCTGACCGTCACCGGGGCGGTGAGCCTGCTGTCCGTCTACGTGCTGGCCTTCGCCCTCGGCACGGCCACCGCCGTGGACAGTCCCGCGCGCAACGCATACATCTCCGAACTGGTCGCCCGCGAGCGCGTGGCCACCGCGGTGAGCCTGAACTCCGCGCAGTTCAACGTCGCCCGCACCGTCGGCCCCGCTCTCGCCGGCCTGACCGTCGCCGCCTTCGGCGCGGGCCCGGTGTTCCTCGTGAACGCCGCCTCGTACCTGGCCGTCCTCTACGGTCTGATCACCGTCCGGACAGACGAGCCAGGCAACCACGACCGGCCCCGACCCGGTCGTACCCGACTGCGCGACGCCTTCCGCCACATCGCCTGTACCCCGGAACTACTCCTGCCCATCAGTCTCGTCGCCTTCGTCGGCACCTTCGGCCTCAACTTCCAAGTGACCATCTCGCTCGTGGCCATCACGGCCTTCCACACGGGCTCCGCCGCCTTCGGCTACCTCTCCGCCGCATACGCGTCGGGCAGTCTCATCGGCGCGATCTACGGGGCGAACTGCGGGAAGCCCCCCAGCGCCCGACGTCTGATCACCACCACAGTCGTCTTCGGGGCACTGGAAGCCGCGCTGGGCCTGATGCCGGGCTACGGCACGTTCATGGCCCTGCTGATCCCCACCGGTTTCGCCGCGGTGATCGTGACCACCACCGCCAACGCACTGACGCAGCTTCGTGCCGCCCCGCACCTGCGAGGCCGCGTCATGTCCGTCTACTTCCTGGTCCTCCTCGGCGGCACCCCCGTAGGCGCCCCGCTGGCCGGCCTGCTGTCGGACACCCTCGGCGCCCGCTCCACCCTGGCCCTGGGCGGCATCGTCTCGGTGTCCTCCGCGCTTGCGGTCTCCGCCTTGGGCACAGGCCGAATCCGACGGCTCAGCCGGTCCACGGGAGCTACTGCCGCGACCGGCTCACCCCTCACACCAGCCCGATCAGCAGGAGACCGGCCGCCCGTCCTCTGACGCGTCCGCGGGCGCTGTCGGCAGCTGTCCGCCGAAGCAGTCCAGGGGCCTCGACGCACATTCGCCCACCGTCCGCACGGACACGCACCCGCACTTCTGTCAGAGCGACGGCCGCGGCAGGCCGTCCGGCAGCAGACACACGGACTGCTGCAGATACAGCGCCCCCAGCCCTTTCAGCAGCGGCCCACCCCGGCCGAGGCGGGCCGCCCACTGGCGAGGCTGTCCCGGCTCAGCTCAGCCCCAGGCCGGAGAGCGCGGTCGTCCAGTCCGTGATGATTGCGTTCTGGGCGTCTGCGAGGCTCACGTCACCGGCGCATACGGCCTTCTTGAGCTTGTTCTCGACGACGTCCTTGTCGGCGGAGGTCTCGTTGCCGTAGTGGGGCTCCGGCCAGAGGTTCTGCTCGCTCTTGGGAGCGCCGCCGAGTTCGAGGGGGACGAAGTGGTCCTCTTCGTAGTCGGAGGTGTTGGTGTCCGCGTAGCCGTACTCGACTATTTGCTTCTTCTTCAGCGCCGTGGTGTAGGAGCTGGAGGGACGCACGGTGGTGGTCCAGCCGGAGACGCAGATCGTGGAGCCGATGGTGTCCTGTGTGACGTCCGGGTTGAGGTCGCCGGGCTGGCAACCGGGGTCGGGGAGAGGGAGGTAGGCCTGGCTGCAGGACTGCGCGTGCGCGGTGCCGGTGGTGACGCTCAGGCCCGCGGCGGCGAGGGCGAGAGCGGACAGGGAAGTGACGAGGGGGCGGGGTATTCGGGACATGTGGGGGTCTCCCGGTGTGGTTGCCCGGCATCCTCCGGGCAGTCATGGGCATGACATCACCGGACCGCTCTATGCGGGTAGATCTCTTTGCCGGACCAGGACTCCCTTGATTGAACATTTCATGGATCCATGGCGTGGGCGGTCCAAGTAATGGCGAAAACATGGTTGTTGACAAGAGGTACGGCACTGGATGCCGGACAGCCTTTGGCGGCGAGCGCGCAGGCGTGGGTGGGGGATGTGATCCCCGTCGGGGAGTGGGGCGGCACCTTCTTCGCGGCCGTGGCCCCTACAACCGGTACAGCAGCCTCCTCGACCATGGAGAAGGCGATCCGGCTCGCCCCGGTCCCGCCTCTCCCGCGCCGATTTGGAGCTGACTACGCTCCGTCAAACCCGGGCATCTTGGGCTGACCGCCTCGGTGCGGCTGCGTGGTGGGCGACCGAAAGGGGGAGACCAAGCCGGTCCCCGGGCGGCCCGCACTCTCTCGCGTACGAGCGAAGCGCGGCTCTTGGGCCGCGGTTCACGTTCGGCCCGTCAGGTTGTCCGCCTCATGGCGGTGCAGCCGCCGCGCCGCCGTGGAGCAGCAGGAACGGGGTCATGGCCGACCGCCCGGCCGATATCCCGTGCATGGTCGGGATCCCGGCCGGCCGAGCCGCGAGGGGCACGCTTCAACCGTAGGTCCGCCGTCGGCCGCCACTTCCGGGCTCCCCGCCAGGCCGCAGCATCTGGCTCGCAGCCAGCTCGCGGTAGAGGGCGCTGTCGGCCAGCAGCTCCTCGTGGCGTCCGCCGGCGGCGGTACGGCCGTCCTGCAGTACCACGATGTGGTCGGCGTGCTGCACGGTGGACAGACGGTGCGCGATGACCAGCAGGGCGCACTCCTGGGCGACGTCCTTCATGACGGTGGTGAGCGCCGATTCATTGATCGCGTCGAGGTGGGAGGTGGGCTCGTCCAGCAGGAGCAGAGAGGGGCGGGCGAGCAACGCGCGGGCGAGGGCGACGCGTTGACGTTCGCCGCCGGAGAGGGTGCTGCCGCGTTCGCCGATCACAGCGGCCAGGCCTCCGGGCAGCCGGTCGACGACTTCTTCGAGTCGGGCCAGCTCGACGACGCGCCGGATCTCCGCTTCCGTGGCGTCCGGCACGGCGTAGGTGATGTTGTCGCGCAAGGTGCCGTGGACGACGTGGGCGTTCTGGTCGACGACGGCGATGCCTCGGCGGCATGCGTCGCGGGAGAGTTCGGTCGCGGGCTGCCCGTCGAAGAACACGGTGCCGGAGTCCGGCTCGTAGAACCTCGCCACCAGGGCGAACACCGTACTCTTGCCGGCTCCGGACCGGCCCACCATAGCCACGTGCCGGCGATGCTGGACGGCGAACGAAACGCCGCGGAGGACTGGCCGCTGCGGGTCGTAGCCGAAGTGGACGTCGTGCAGGGCGAGGGCGGGCTGCTCGCGGGTGACGGACGACGGCCTGGTCGGCCGCGGTGTGGGTGCGCGGTCTCCCGCGAGCCGTGGCGCGGTGTGTTCGACCGGCAGCCGGAGCGCCTCGTCGATGCGCTGGTAGGCGCCCATGCCGTGTTGGATCTGACCCACGGCACGGAAGACGGAGGACAGCGGCAGGACGAGGTACGAGGCGTACAGCAGGAAGGCGACGAGGTCGCCGAGGGATCCGGCGTGGCCGCTCACGCGCAGGCCGCCGACGACCAGGACGATGAGGAAGGAGCCCTGGACGGCCAGTTCGACGGCGGTGCTCATGACGGAGGCGAGCTTCGCGGTGCGTACCCCCGCGCCGTAGGCAGCGTCCACGCGGGCGCCGATGCCGGCCGCCTCGCGCTGCTCGGCACGGTGCACACGGACCATCGACAGGGCACCGAGGGCGCGTTCCAGATCAGCGGCGACGGCACCGACCGAGTCCTGCATGTGTGCGGACGCGCATCTGATACCCGTGAGCAGGGAGGCGACGACCACGGCCGCCGCCGCCACGGTGACGGCGACCAGGAGCAGCAGCAGGGGGTCGAGCCAGGCCATGAGGGCGATCGCTCCAGCGGCGACAAGGCTGCCCGTCACCAGATCGACCAGGGCCTGGGACACGACCTCGCGCAGCAAGGTGGTGTCGGCCGTCACCCGGGAGATGAGGTCGCCGTTGCGATGGCGGTCGTACTCCCTCATCTCCAGCCGGAGCAGTCGTCCCACCAGTCCGTGGCGGAGTTGCCGTACGACGCGTTCGCCCATCCGCTCCAGAATGAAGCGCCCCGCGGCGCCCGTCGCCGCCTCGACGACGAACAGCGCGCCGAGGAGTCCCAGCAGCGGCCAGACGAACTGCCCTCGGGCGCTCGCGTCCACGACATGCTTGGCCACGAGCGGCTGGGACAGTCCGAGGGCGGAGCCCACGAGGGTCAGCGCGGTGGCGACGGCGATGGCGCCGCGGTGCCCGGCGGTGAGCCGGTACATCGTGGCCACCGCCACCCGGGCGGAGGTGTCACCTTCGGCGAGCGATTTCCGGCCGTCGTGCGGAGCCGTCGCGCCGGTCATCGGTCCGTCGGCCGTGCCGGCGGGGCGACCGTCACCAGCCGGGCGAAGTATCCCTCCGGCAAACCCTCGCCGACAGGGCGGCCTTCCGCCTCGATCCAGGCGTGCGCGGTGAAGGGCGGGACGACGCGTACACCGGTGCACCAGGTCGGCCAGGTTCCGCCGAGCCGGCACAGCAGTGCGGCCCCCAGGGAGCGCGGCAGACACCCTTTCGGTCCGGCGCAGCGCAGGCTGGCGGCGCACATGGCATCGCGCGCGTTCTGGGCCTGCGCAGTGGTGGCGGGCGCGGCGCCGCGCCGCAGGATGCCGAGTACGGTGCGGATGCGGTGGGGCGGCAACAGGGCCACGGCGATGGCGGGTACCAGGACGAGGTGGGCGGCCAGGCGCCGGGCCAAGGGCACACCGGTGGGCCGCTCCAGCGCGCTGGGCGTCGCCATGAGGCGAGCCCCGAGCTGCGCAGCTGCCGTACCAGCGTCTGCACGTCCTGCAGGGCCTGCGCCTGGTCGATGTCGAATGCCTGGACCAGGGCGGAGGCCGCGTCCGCCTCCTCGCCGCCGTCGAGCAGCGTCCGCACCACCAGGGTGGCGGTCGGATTCAACTCCCAGTAGGTGCCTGCCCGTTCGTCCAGGAGCACCGTGCCGTAGTCGGTCTGGGCAGTGGATACGTTGTCTCCGAACCGCAGGGGCATGGGAGAGCCTTTCTGCTGTGGGGATGCGGTCAGGGCTGTGGGACACGGGTGTGGTTGCGGTCCAGTCCCCGCAGCCACACCTCGGCGGCGATCGTGGAGTACAGGATGGCGTCGGACAGCCCCGGGGATGCGGGCCGCCGGGCCAGGCGGCGCAGCTCGGTGCCGTCCACCAGGCCCAGCTCCTCCAGCCGTGAGTCCTCCCACAGGGCCAGCAGGTCGGCGCGGTGCTGGCGCAGCCCGTTGGAGGCGTCCATGGCGGCCGTGGCCTTGTTCGCCCGCCGCAGGCAGGCGTCGGGTACGATCCCGCGCATCGCGGCGCTCAGGACGGGCTTGTACCGCCAGGGCGTGACGCGCTCGCTCGGACGTACGGCGAGACACGCCTCGATGACGCGGTCGTCGAGGAAGGGGGAGGCCATCGGCAGGCCGGCGCGGGCCGCCATCCGGTCCCACTGCCGGATGACACGGGTGCACGAGCGGATCTGCTCCAGGTCGGCGTGGAGTCCACGGTCCGGATGCAGTGGCGAGACCGTCGCCGCGGCGGCGGCCAGTGCCCGGCGCGCCATGTGCTCGGCCTCGGGAGTCACCCAGTCGAACAGGCGCGGGGCCATGCCCCAGCCGAGACCCGTGGCGACGGACGGGGGCAGCGGGCCACGCAGGTCCCCGGCGGCGTCGGCGAGCCACTTCCCGTACGGCCGGGGGTCGGCGAGAGCGCGGACCGTGCCGCCGAGCGGCCACTGCCACAGCGCCCGGAACCCGCGCAACTGCCGCAGAGCGAACAGCGGACGGGTGCGCAGCAGTCGGTGGTAGTACGCCTCGGAGCACCATGCCACGTGGTCGCCACCGATGCCGGTCAGGTGCAACCGGCTGCCGCGTGCGGCGAGGACGGGCAGGTGGTGAAGGACCCGGGAGCGGTCCATGACGCCGATGGTGGGCTCGTCGAGGAGGTCGTCGATACCTAGCAGGTCCTCGTAGACGAGTGGGGAGGCGTCCGCGTCCCAGACCATGTGCTCGACGTCCGGGAGGTACCCCATCGCCCGCTCGGCCCAGGACAGATCGGTGTCTGCCGGATCGCGCCCCGGCCATGTACTGGCCACCACGCGGGCCGGGGAGCGGTCGGCCAGGAAGCAGACGGACGTCGAGTCCAGGCCGCCGGACAGGTCGCAGCTCACCACGCCGCCCTGACGGGTACGCGCGCCGACGGCCTCCTCCAGCGCCTTGCGGATCAGGGGCGCTGCTTCGGCAAGCGGCCGGACCGGCTCCGGCGGCGCCCACCACCGGGTGTGCCGTACGGTGCGCCCGTCCGCGGCGACGACCACTGCGTCCTGCGGAGCAACGGCGGTGACCTCACGCCACATCGACGTCTCGGACAGCGGATACGGGGCGGGCCACAGCAGCCTGACGGCCAGTTCCTCCACGTCGGGGTCGAGGCCCCGGACGGCGGCGAGCGTGTCGGCTCGGGTCGCGGCCACCCGCACACCGTCGATCTCCGTGTGGAAGACGAGTCGTAGTCCGGAGGCGGTGCCCTGCAGCCTGACCTGCCCGTCGAGGACGGCGACGAGGTGGAAGCTGCCGGGGAGGGAGCGGGCCAGTGCGTCGAGCTCCGCGAGATCACGCAATCGTGCCGTCCGGCGACGCAGTTCGTCGGCATCGACGGGGCAGCAGCCGACGACGGCGACGCGGGCGCCGCCGGCGTCGGCCGTGAGGACCTCGTCGTCGTGCCAGTGGCCGACCAGCCAGGGCCGGCCCGACGCATGCGCGAGGGTCCGGGTTCCGGGGCGGGTGAAGGAGCGGGCCACGGCGGCCGCGTCCGCACGGTCCGTGAAGACCGCGAAGTGCGCGTCGCCGGGGCCCGTCCCCGCACTCTCGTGCAGCTCAGTCATGACGTCGGTCAGTGACCGTCGGTCGTCAGTTCTTGCTCAGGATCAGTCGGTCGTTGCCGTGGCGCTGCAGGAGCCCCGTCTCCTTGCGGAACGTACCGAGCCGGACGAGCGTCGGTGCCTCATAGGCCTTCTTCATGACCACTCCTCACATGCGGGTTTCCGACCACTTCCCCTGACCTACGGCCAAGGCTCGTCGGGAGCCCGGGCCAGGAAGTGGACGCAGCACATAGCTAGCTGCAGAGCGTGAGTCCAAGGCAAGAGCACTGGTGGATTTCGGATAATCTACAAAATTCGTATCCCTTGGGTTGTGCGCCCGCTCTCGTTTTGGTTGCAGTGGCGCGGCATTGTTTTGCTATTCGGGTGTGCGCATGCACGAATGAACGTTTTTACGTGCGCCCTGGCAGTTGCTCTCCGCATCTGCCGGACGCGACTGACGGGGGCCACGAGCGGGCGCCGCCGGGGCGCACTCCACGCCCTGGACGTGCTCCCCGTCCTCTCACCACTCCGAACCGTTCCCGAGACGTCTCAGCGGCGGTCGCGTGCAGGGGGCGCCGGCACCGCCTCCGTGACTGATGCGGGTGTTGCCGCAACACCTCACGGTGCACCAGTACTGACCTGCGGATCGGGAGTGTTGCGTGCCGGCGGGCGAGGCGGCAACGGGCCTGGGGTGTTGCCGGTTTGTGGATTGCCCGGCGCAACGGATTCACCTGTCGCCATTGTGTGGCTCGTCGTCAGGCGGGCCCATCCGGGGCGCGCCGTCCCGGCCGGTGTCCGGCGGGGTGAGGAAGGGAAGGTCCGATGGATCGCTCGCTTGTGTCGGTGAGGGCGGCGCTGGTGCTGTTACTGGCCGCGCTGGCCGGTGTGAGCGCCGGCCTGCTGTCGGTGCTGGCCGGAAACGGGATTGCGGGCGGCGTGCTCGCCGGGCTCACTGCCGCGGGCGGGGCGGTGCCGGTGTTCAACCAGGCGATCGCCCCGGACGCCACCCACGGCAGCCCGGCTGTCCGCGGGGCGGAAGCGAAGGGCGGTGGCAGGCGTGGGTGAGCTGCGTCCTCTCGCCCAGGACCTGACAGCGGAGTCCCGCGCGCTCGCCACGGCGCTGCGGGAGCTGTTCGAAGGCCTGGAAGTCTCGGTTCGCCGCTACGCGGCCCGCCGCGTGCGTGACGCCGGGACCTTCTCCCGCTACCTCAGCGGCACCCGCGTCCCCCCGTGGGAAGTGGTGATGGACCTGTTCACCGACGTCGCCGAGCACCGCGGCATGGCCGCCACCCCGGACGCCATAGAACTGGTCCGCCGCCTTCACCGCGCAGCCGTCGAAACCAGCACCTCACCTCGCCATGCGGTCGAAGTACTCGAGCAGCAACTTGCCGAAGCGGACCGCGACTCACGCCGCTCCATCGCCCGCGGCGACGCACTGAGCGACGCGCTGCTGGACCGCAAACACCGCATCGCCGACCTGGAAGTGCGTCTGAACCAGCTGGAAGCCGAATGGAGCGCGGAACGCGCACGAGCCGAACGCCTGGCCGCAGCCAACCCGGACGTCACCGAACTGCTCCACGAACGCGACCAGCTGCAGGACGAAGTCACCCGCCTGTCCGCCCAGCTCCACGCAGCGCAAAAGCAGCGCGACGACGCAGAACAGCGCTGCACACTGCTGGAACGGCAGCTGGAGGCGGTCGAACAGGTCCAGACGGTCGCCGCCGTGACCCCGACGGTCTCGCGGGCCATGCCCAAGGTTCTCATCGTCGATGATCAGCCGGACAACCTGATGGCCATGACCGCCGTCCTGTCCACCCTCGACCAAGAGCTGGTCGCCGTCGCCTCCGGCCGCGAAGCCCTCAAAGCACTCCTCGACCACGACGACTTCGCCGTGATCATCATGGATGTCCAGATGCCCGACATGGATGGTTACGAGACCGCCGCCCACATCAAACGACGCCCTCGCACCCACGACGTCCCCATCATCTTCCTCACCGCCATGGGCGCCGACCCCGAACACTCCGCCCGCGGTTACGCCGCCGGCGCGGTCGACTACATCGGCAAGCCCTTCGATCCCTGGGCCCTGCGCGCGAAAGTCGCGGTGTTCACCGGCATCTACCTCGAACAACGGCGCCTCGCCGGAGACCAGTGAGCACAACGCCGCAGCGATGGCAAGCGACTCGTGCCCTACAAGGAGGGAGTCATGCGCCGAAAGCCGCCGACGGCCGGGCACGGGACGCTGCGGCCAGTCTCATGTACGGTCCCGACCTGGGCCTCATCCCCCATGGACCCCTGGGCGACTTACGGGCGCGGCCATCGACACCCTGCTGGACATGCCCGCCCCTACCGCCCTGCGCGTACGACTACCGCAAGCACCAGCACGGTCGGCACACACCAGAGTTGATGAGACGGACGGCCGTCAGCAATCGCGCCGGGCGGGGCCGACATGAACGTGCAGGTCCCGGCCGGACCGATGCCCTGTCACGGGCAAGGACGGCCCAGCGAATCGTGGCGATATGTGCAGACCGGCACCGTGGTGACCGTGAAACTCCGTCGCGTTCGCACATAGGTTTTACCGTCCCGTGGTTGCCGCTTCAACGGGTCCGTCGGATTCTTGGTCACCATGCCGTCGGGCAGCTGGTTCTGCTGGTCACGGGGGGCGCATGGGCCCCTCCGCGCTGAGCGGGGAATGTTCATGCACCTCGAGTTCCGGCACCTCCGTATCCTGCTCACTGTCGCCGAGGCCGGCAGCATCCGCAGGGCCGCCGCACGGCTGCAGCTTTCCCAGCCGGCCACGAGCGCTCAGCTGAAGCGAATCGAACACGAGCTGGGCGGCCCGCTCTTCATCCGCAGTGCCGACGGGGTGAAGCCGAACGAGAACGGTCAGTACGTCCTGCGGTGCGCCCGCGACCTCGTTGCCGGCTTCGACCGGCTGCGCGAGTACGCGCGCTCGGCGGCGGAGGCGGACAGGCAGGCCGCCGCGCCGCTGAGGGCGGGCGGAACCGCCGGCCCCCTGGTGTCCCTGCTGGTCTCCGCCCTCTTCGAACTCGTCCCGGAACGCCGGCTCACCATAGATGCCCGCCGCTCGGTGCACACCTTGGTCAAATCGCTGAGCCAGTCGAAATGCGACATCGCGGTGTTCGGCGAGTTCCCGGGTTTCCCTCTTCCCGTGGGCGAATCGGTGGCGACGCGGACACTGCTCCGCGAGCCGGTCTTCGTCCTGCTCGCCGAGGACCACCCGCTGGCGCGCCAGGAGACGGTCGGTCTCCATCAGCTGGCGGGCGAGGAGTGGGTCATGCCGGAGGCCGACGAGAGCGGTGTGCACGCGTACCTTCATCTCACCTGTCGGTCGGCGGGATTCACTCCGCGCATCGCCCATGTGACGCCGGACCTGTCCGTGGCTCAGGTGCTGGTCGCCGGCCGGCGTGCCGTCTGCGGTGTATGGCCGACCGCCGATGTCTCCGCCCAGGGCACCGTGCAGCGGCCGCTCGTGGACGTTCCGTTCCACCGGCGGCTGCTGCTGGCCTGGAACACGGAATCGGTTCCGTCCGAGCTCGCCGACGCGGCGTGCGAGCGTGTACTGGCCGCCTATCTGTCGCTGGTGCGGCAGCGACCGCAGTACCTGGCCTGGTGGCAGGACGAGGGCGAGGAGTTCGCCCTCGGCGCGGGCAGGTGACCCGCCGGGCCCCCCTTCCCCGTGCCCTATAGCTCCGCGGTTATATCCCAGATGGAGTCACGTCAGGAACATGTCACCTGGTGAACACTTCGCGTCAACGTCCAAGGACGTCGTCACCCCACGACGAGTGAACGCCCGAGGACGTTGTCACCCCACGACGAGCGAAGGAATCACCCCGTCATGCCCCGTCCTCTTCTTGCCCTTTCCGCGATGGTCGCAGCCGGCGTCATCACCACGGGTGCGATGGCCGTGCCTGCACACTCGCAGACCCATGCAGTGCAGGACGGAACCTCCGTCCGTGCCACGGCGATATCCCAGGCCAAGGCGAACGTGACCCGGCACGCCGACACCTTCGGTTTCGGTGCGGGCCAGAGACTCCACGTCAAGGACGTCGTGATCGACGCCGACGGCACGCAGCACGTCCGCTTCGAACGGACCTACCACGGCCTCCCGGTCGTCGGCGGCGACTTCGTCGTCCACCAGAAGGCCAACGGCTCGCTCAAGGGATCCACCCGCGCCAAGGCCCACAAGGTGGCGCTCAAGTCCGTCACTCCCGCCGTCGACGCCAGGGGCACCGCGGCCGGCGCCCTGAAGCGTTCGCACGGGCTGGTGCGCAACGCCAAGACCACCCCCGAGCTGATCGTGTGGGCCGCCGACGGCACCCCCCGTCTGGCCTGGCGCACCACCGTGCAGGGCCTGGGCGACAAGGGCCAGCCGCACGGCGAGGTCTTCGTCACCGACGCCACCACCGGCGCGGCGATCGAGAACTACGACGTCGAGCACGAGGCGACCGGCACCGGCCACTCCGAGTACACCGGTGACATCAGCCTCGACACCACCCAGCAGGCCGACGGCACCTTCGCCCTGATCGACCCGGTGCGCGGCCACATCACCAAGGACGCGCACAACATCTCGTCCTCGTCCCTGAAGAGCTCCTCCGGCACGCTGTTCACCGACGCCGACAACGTCTGGGGCGACGGCAAGAAGTTCTCCACCGACCGGGCCACCGCAGCCGTCGACGCGCACGCCAACACCGCGGAGACGTTCGACTACTACAAGTCGACCTTCGGCCGCAACGGCATCAAGAACGACGGCCGCGGCGCCACCGTCTTCGTCCACGTCGGCACCAACTGGGACAACGCCCAGTGGTCGGACGCCTGCTTCTGCATGATGACCGGCGACGGCAACGGGACCACCGACCCCGAGCAGGTCGACCTCGACACCATGGGCCACGAGATGACCCACGGCGTCACCTCGGCCACCGCCAACCTGCGCTACAGCGGTGAGTCCGGCGGCCTCAACGAGGCCACCAGCGACATCCTCGGCACCATGGTCGAGTGGTACGCCAACAACCCGGTCGACACTCCCGACTACCTCTTCAGCGACCAGTCCACCCCGCCGTGGCTGCGCCGCTTCGACAAGCCGTCGCTGGACGGCAGCTCCGCCGACTGCTGGTCGAAGTCGGTCGGCCGGCTCGACGTGCACTACTCCTCGGGCGTCGGCAACCACTGGTTCTACCTTGCGAGCGAGGGCAGCGGCGCCAAGACCATCAACGGCGTCTCCTACAACAGCCCCACCTGCAACGGCTCCACCGTCACCGGCATCGGCAACAAGAAGGCCTCCGCCATCTGGTACCGGGCGCTGACCGTCTACATGACCTCCACCACGGACTACAAGGGCGCCCGCACCGCAACTCTGAACGCCGCGAAGGACCTCTACGGCGCCACCAGCCCCGAGTACTCCACCGTGGCCGCGGCCTGGAGCGCGGTCAAGGTCTCCTGACACACCGACACACCGCCTGACGGCGGAAGCCGGCCCGGACGACGACGAGCACCCCCACCGCCGTCGCCCGGGCCCCGGCGTTTCCGCCGACGGCGGCCCAGGCCCGCCACTTCTACGGACCCGTTCACGAGGCGGAGCGGCTGGCGGCGGTGGCTCTGCGCCAGAAGTTCGGCGAGTGGAGCGACCAGGTCACGCTTTTCGGCAACGGCGAATTCGCAACAACAGAGGGTGAACTGCTCTATTTCGGTTTCCAGTCCGTGACGTACATCGAAACCCGGGACGAGAAGTACTTCAACTACGGTCCCAACCGTATTTCGGTGCACAGCGAGACCGGCGGATGCCGATTCCTCGACATTCATGAGGTTCTGGCTTTGCAGCCCTTCAAGACGCGCTGACTCTCCGAGAGGCGGTCGCACGGTGCCCGGTCTCGGACGGGTGTCGAACAGGTCCGCATTACTTAGACTCCAGGCCGCTCCTGATCAGCGAGGTGGTGCTCATGAGGTCGGGGATGCCTTCGGTCTGGATCTCCCGGACGCCCTGAGAGGCCTGCACATCATCCTGCTTGTTCGCGCCGGCGGTGCAGTCCGAGGCCCCTCGCTTGAAGCTTGCGAGGGCCTTCGACCAGTAGCTCTGGGCGCCCTTGTCCGGGATGGGGTCGTCCTTCTCGGCCGCGGCCACGTGGGTCGTCAGCTCCCGGCAGGCGGGAGCGAGAACGCTGCTCGACGCCATGCTCAGATCATTGATTTTCGACGAGTCGTCGCTGAGAGCCTTGATCTCGTCCTCGCCTCCTGAGGTGTACCAGCTTTTGAGGTCCTCGGCCGGGGTCGAGCTGCAGCCGGTGAGCAGCACGGCGACGGCGACGCTGATGAGTGCAAGGACACGGACGCGCATGTAACCCCTCTGGGTCGGGCATGACGAAATTGTCAGGGAGTTCTCGAACGGCGCCGCCTGTACTGGTTCTTGTCCCGGCTCAGGCTGCAGCGACCGCCCTTGCGGTCGCTGCAGCGTGGCCACAACCTCTTCGGCATGTGCAGCCGTACGTTGTGGTGGAGGGGCAAGCGGCACACCCCGAGCCGGACGCAATCCTGCTTGATGTGGTCTCCGGGCACATCAGTGGAACTACGTAGTCTGCGAGCGTAGGCCCATGGGGGCGTGCTGTTGTCCGGTCGTGCACTCGCTCCGCCGGCATGGGGCAAGTGCCCAAGGCGGCGCCATTGGCGCAGTTCGGTGGTTGCGTGTCGGGCAGGCACCTGTACCCGGCCCATGCCTGGCGTGGTGCAGCGGGCCCCGTACGCAACGGGTCCGCCGGTGCGCACTTGGAAGCCGTGGCCATGCCCCTACGATGGTCCGATGCGCCCAGCCGACCCGAGGCCGTACTGGAACACCAACGTTGCCCGACACCCCGGCATTCTGCGCGCCGTGCCCGAGGGCTGCGGCGAGGCGTTGGACGTCGGCTGCGGGGACGGGTTGCTGGCGCGGAAGCTTGCCGAGCGGGTCAAGTGCGTCGTCGGGATCGACAAGTCGCCGGAGATGATCGCCTGCGCACGCGAGCTCGCTACGGGCTTCCCGGAAGTCACCTTCTTCGAGGCTGACTTCCTCACTGCCGACCTGCCTGCCGAGGGCTACGACTTCATCTGTTCGGTGACCACGATCCATCACATGGACTTCGAGGCGGCCCTCATCCGCATGCGTGAGCTGCTGCGGCCCGGCGGCACGCTGGTGGTCGTCGGTCTGGCCCGCGAGGCGAGCCTGTCGGAGTGGGCAGCGATGATCGCGGCTGCCCCGGTCGTACGGGTCATGAAGGTACTGCGTCGCGCGCGGGGGCCGGAGGGCATGCCGGTTGCTGTCCCGCACATGAGTTACGGGCAGGTCCGGACTGCGGCACGACGGCTCCTGCCTGGGATGCGTTACCGCCGACATGTGCTCCGTCGGTATTCGTTGACCTGGGCAAAGCCCGCCCGCTGATCCGGCATCGGCGATTGCGCGGAAGAGCGCCATCAGCCCGGCATTGTCGGCCCGGTTGGCGGTGCCGTATCGCCCTGGCCGGTCTGGGAGGGAGCCCAGAGCCGCAGCTTCGCCGCCGCCCGCCTGATGCGCCCGTGCGCCCGAGGGGTCGTCTCCGGTGCCGCCTTCGATCCTTCCGCGGATGTCGATCTTGCCCGAGCTGGGTGAACCCGTAGACGGTGTCCTCGCCGGCGCCGGGATTGATGACGAAGGTGCATTCGTCACCCACCGGCGGCTTGGGATCCTGCTCCTTGCTCGTCTCGGTGCCCTCCCACGCCAGGTATGCACCGTGTGCGTCATTGGCCGAGTCGAAAGGGCAGGTGTGCACCAAGGCCATGTCGTCCGTGGAGCCGTTGTATGCATAGGGAGGCGTCACCACCACGGACCCAGCGTGTCGGAGTGGATCCGTCCTCCGAGACGAAGAGCGAGGCCAGTTGTCGCAAAGTCAGGTTCGTCCGCCAGTACGCCGCCTCATCTCCGCCCTTCCGACGGGTGAGGTACCGCGTTCGGCCGGCGAACGCGGTGTCCAGCACCCGCCCGATCGGCGATGGGCGTCTCAGGCCAGCTTTTTCAGCAGCTCCGCGGCCAAGGGGGCGGAGGAGGCGGGGTTCTGGCCGGTCAACAGATTGCGGTCCACGACGACATTCGGTACCCAGGGCTCGCCCACCTGGACCTGCACGCCCGCCTCGGTCAGACGATCCTGCAGCAGCCACTTCGCCTTGTCCGCAAGACCCGACTGGGCCTCCTCCGCATTGGTGAACGCGGCCACCTTGTACCCGGCGAAGGAGTTGGTGCCGTCCTGCTCGACCGCGGCGAGCAGAGCAGCCGGGGCGTGACAGACCACGCCGAGCGGCTTGCCGGACTTCAGCGCCGAGGTGAGCAGGCGTCCGGAGTCGGCGTTGACCGCCAAGTCCTCCATCGGGCCGTGGCCACCGGGATAGAAGACGGCGGCATAATCGTCGAGGTCGACGTCCTCCAGCCTGAGGGCATGCTGCATCTCGCCCATCGAGGCCAGGGTTTCTGCAATCTTCTTCGCCCCCTCCTCGCCGCCGTTGAACTGCGGCGCCAGGCTGCCCTGGTCCAGGGGCGGTACGACGCCGCCCGGCGTGGCGACGACGATTTCGTGGCCGGCGGCCGTGAACGCCTGGTACGGGGCGACGGCCTCCTCGGCCCAGAAGCCGGTCGGGTGCTTGGTGCCGTCCGCCAGCGTCCAGTGGTCGGCGCCGGTCATCACAAAAAGGACCGGGCGTC